>CAYTPF010000207.1:0-3259 GCA_964439775.1 uncultured bacterium
CATAATTTCCATATTTGTTTCTACCATCCCATTCTACCATAGTATCTTCATTACCTAAAAATGAACTAACTAATTCAATAACCAAATCACCATTTAAACTTAATATTTTAACACTAGAACCAGGATACAAATTATATATTTGGGCTTTATCATTAGGCACTATTAAAGGGTTAGGAGTTATTTTAATACTTTTTTTTTTGTTTTTGAATGTTTTTTCTAAAGGTAGCTTTAAAACTGAAATTCCTTTTTCTGTTGCAAAATAAACTTTTCCATTCAATTTATTTATAGCTAAATCAAATATTCTATTGGATAATATTTCACTATTACTAGTAGAAAACTCAAGATGTTCATCTAAAGGAGAAGTATTATTTAATATTAAAAATACTCCATCATTTTTTGTAGTTACCCATATATTATCTTGGGCATCTATTCTAATTTTATCACCTTTATTAAAACTTAAAAATGATAAAAAATTAATCAAATCACCATCAGATTGTTGATATAATGGAATTAAATAGATATTACTATTATTTTTTGAATACAAATATCCTTGTATCCCATCAGATGTAAGCACCCATATTCTATTATAGCTATCTGATGTTATTGACCATATAGATGTATTTTTACCATTTGGCAATACATTCGGATTGTCAATTGTAAGCCACAAATCGTCCATCGTATTGTCAAATGTATTTTTTGTATCTAACACCTTAATTCCACCTTCTGAATAAACTGAAGATACATCTAAATTAGATGCATACTGAAATCCAAACCAAGCCAGACCCATCATATCAATTGTCATTTCTTGAGGTAAATAAGACTTATCATTTGGAGCAGCAATATGCAACCAATTTTCTTCACTATGTAATCTAATTGCAGCAATAGTATGATTTTTTTCTGAGTATGGATTTATTATCCATAAATTTTTGTTATAATCCTTAAACAATTGATTAACAGTAAGGTATCCATAAGTATAATCTGGAGAATATATTCCATTTAATCCATCAAGTACTGAATTGGTTGTATCATATATAGAAATTGTATTGCTATTAATATCTAGATTAACTAATCCACCTTTAAGCTCCAATATATCAGAATTAATTCCACTATTACAAAAAAACAAATTATTATTATCTTGTTCTATTATACTCCATATATCTTTCTCACCTGGAATATAATTAATTTCATATCCAATAAATTTATCATCTTCAGAATTATCAATTGGGTATTCATAATAGTTCATTGTTTTAGATGAAATAAAGTTTTCAATATAATTATCATTAAAAAATGTGACACCAGCAATATTATCAGTTGGTGAATATGGTCTTTGTTCTATACGGTTAACAGCACCAATTAGTATACCATTATCACTTATTGTTATAGCATCATATTGATTATGAATAGAAGAATTTGGAGAAAAAATTGAATAATTATTATCATTTAGATTGTAAATAATTATCCCATTGTTTTTTACTCCAAGAGCTATTAAATCATTGAATATATCAATGCATGTAAATTCACTATTTACTGGGATTTGGAAAACTGAATCATTCTCATCAAAAATTATTAAATCTTTCTTTGTAAGTACTAGTAACTGATCATTATTTTCTAAAATATCTAATACTTGAAAGTTATCAGATATAGAATAATCAATATTTAAATCAATTTCATTCCAAACATTATTACTTTTTTCCCATAATTCATTATATCCACCAATAATTATTTTATCTGAATTTTGAAAATACTTAAATGCCATTACAGGATTATCAAAAGTTTCCCAATTACTACTTAATTTTAAATTGCTTAATACATAATTACCTATAAAGATACCTTCAGGCGTAGTTATAATGATGTTATCATTATATACATCTAAATCTGAGATAGAACTGATTTCTAAAGGAAAATTATTATAATAATCTTTATATGCTGGTAAATTATCATTTCCATATTCAAAAACTAATATACCATACTCTAGCTGTGATCTATATATGCAAAACAAATAACTTGAATTATTGATGAGCATACCTATCTCATCAATACTTTCAAAATCATCATAATATCTTATAAGTTCATCAATATCATTTAAAGCGTGAATTGATCCATCAGGCTGATTACTACTTATAAATATATTTTTCTTATTATCTAGGGCAATACTATTTAGGTCTAAAAACTCGAGTTTATCTTTCCCAATATGATTAAATTTATAATCCGAAATGTCAAACTTTAACAAACCACCCATTGTAGTTGAGTAAATTGTATCTTCATCATAAAAAACGACATCATTTGGTGTTATATAAGAGGTTAAATGTTGCCATTCACCAAATCTTATATCAGCAATTAAAAATGTAAAATATATTATACAAAATTTAAATATTATTTTATTATATATTTTTTTCAATTTGATTATAAATAGAGATTGTTTGAAGTGTTGATTCCATAAGTTCCCAACCTTTGTTTCCAGCCTTGGTGCTTGCTCTTTCTAATGCTTCTTCAAGATTATTGGTTGTTAAAATACCAAAAATAATTGGGATGTTATATCTTTGTGATAATCTTGAAATTCCTTTACTTGCTTCGCCTGCCACGTAATCAAAATGAGGAGTTCCACCCCTAATTACAGATCCTAATGTTAAAATTGCATCATTTTTTTTATGTTTAAGTATATGATTAATAGTACCTGGAATTTCAAATGCCCCAGGAACCTCAACTTTTGTTAAGTTATCTATATTTCCATTATGATGACAAAAAGAATCTATAGCACCATCAAATAACATATTGACAATTTCAACATTATACTGACTAGCAACTATAGTTAATTTTATATTACTAGCATCAATTTTACCTATAATCTCTTTCATTATTTTCCTATTAGAAGATGGCCTAATTTATCTCTTTTAGTTTGCATGTATTTTTTATTGACACAATTTGATTCAACCTCAATCGGGACCCTATCAACAACCTCTAAACCGAATCCATCTAATCCCACAATTTTTCTAGGGTTATTTGTAAGAATTTTCATTTTCTTTACACCACACTCTCTTAAAATTTGTGCACCTATCCCGTATTCTCTTAAATCTGAAGGGAAACCTAACTCCTCATTAGCCTCAACTGTATCTAAACCCTTATCCTGCAATTGATATGCTAATATCTTATTTTTAAGACCAATACCTCTGCCTTCTTGCCTTAAATAGACTAGGATTCCTGATCCAGCCTCTTCAATCATTTGCAGTGATTGATCTAATTGTTCGCCACAGTCACATCT
>CAYTPF010000208.1:0-3239 GCA_964439775.1 uncultured bacterium
TTTTTTTTTAAATTTCTCATAGTGGACTTTAGAATCATCTGATTTTGGAAAATAAATTGCATGTCCACCATTTTTAATATACGATAATAATAGTTTTTTTGATATCTCTGAATCTTTTGATAAGATTAAAATATCATCTTCATTTATACTTATGGAATTATCAAATTTGATATTTATATTATCAGAAATTTTAGATAACGCTTGCATAGATTCATTGATGTATATATTTTTATTATTTAAAATATTTATATTTATTTTTTTAGGTATATCAATTAAATAGTAAAAAGAATTATCTAACGAATTGTCATCTTCTGGTAGAGTAATTAAACATTTATGTATACCAGCACTTGCTAGAGAAGTTTTAAATGTATAAGTTTTAGTTATATTAGGATCTAATGTTACAAGTTGTTGGCCAACATTAATTCCATCAATTTTTAATTCTAATAATGCATTAGATATTACATTTTGACCATTATTTTTTACTTTAATATCTAAAACAATCTCACTATCTACGGCGATATTATCATTTTCTAAAGAAACATCAATAATAGAATAATTATTTTTTATTTTTGGTAATTGTATGAAATAAAAATAGTATGAACTTAATTGTTCTTTTAGATTTTCAAATTTTTCAAAAAAACTTTTTTCTCCATCTGAAATTATGAAGATTTCTTTGTTTATATATTCCTTATCTATATAATTTTCTATAGAAAATAGATTATCATATAAATTCCCGGGCATTTGAGAAATTTTTATAGGGAATATATTTTTTATATTTTTTTTAACACCTGAATAAATTAGTCCTTTTGTTTGAGATATAACAATGATATTAGAATTTGATTTTAATAATAATAATATATCCTGAATATATGATTCTATTAGATTACTTCTATCACTATTATTAATTGTACCCATATTGGAAGATGTATCATCATAATAGATAATTGAAACAGTAGATTCATTATCATAAATAAAATTACTAAACAAACCCTTAACCGTAGGACGTGCAAGCATTAGAATTATAAATAAAATAATCAGAGTTCTAATGATTAAAAGTAAAAGTTGAAGTAATTTTAGATTATTTATTGAATCGCTTTCTATAAGCTTAAGGAACCTAATAGAACTAAACTCAACAGTTTGTATATTTAATTTATTAAAAACATGAATTAGTATAGGAATACTAGCTAGGGGTAAAAACCATAAGAAAGATGTAAAAATGAAATCCATTATATTAAAAATATGTTAATTAATATTGCAGAAAAAATAGGCAATGATAAATTGTCATCAATTAAAACTTCATCCAAGTATTCAATAATTGTAAGGAGAATAGCAACTAACATTGAATATAATAAATTAAAATTAAAAACATAAAATATAATTAATGTTGTAAAATAGAATGCTATAGAACCCTCTAAACTTTTATTATTAATTTTTATTCTATTAAATTTTCTTCCTACAATCGCTGAAGCTGAATCAGATAGGCTCATTACTAGTATAGAAGGTATTGCAACCACAGGGTCAAAGAATAAAACTGTAATTGTAATTCCTAAAAATACGTATGTTGCTCCTGTAAACGCTCCTTTTTGTTCATTAGATCTGGTTATTACTTTAAAATAATGTAAATAAAGATTATTTAATTTTTTATTTTTACGAAAATAATCAAATAATATATATATCATTGTAATAACTATTAGTGGTGGTAAAATATTTTTTTTTCCAAAAAAATATAATAAAATAGCAAAAGATGATGAAGATATATGAATACCTTTCCTTAAAAGTTCACCTAAATAAGAAATTTGATGATCGTTATTTGTCACTCATTAATTCTAAGAATCTATTTTTTACATTCTTAGCCCCATATAATGCTGAACCTACAATAGTAATATCAATACCTGTTGAGTAAACTTTATCTATAGTTTCAAGATTAACTCCCCCATCTACTCCTAATTTTATTTTATTTCTACAATTATGCTTTATACATAATTGATGAATCTTTTTCATTTTAATTAAAGATTCTTCTATAAAACCTTGACCACCAAATCCAGGTGATACGGACATAATTAATATATAGTCTAATATATCTATATATTGTTCTAAAACTCTATAATCTGTCTCAGGTTTTATGGCTAAACCACATTTTACATTTCTATTTCTGATAATCTCTAAATCCTCTCTAACATTATCACTTGCTTCATAATGAAAAATTAGTGTGTCAGATCCAGCATCAATATAATCATTTAAATATTTATTAGGATTATTTATCATTAAATGAGTTTCTAAATGCATATTTGTAATTTTATTTATACCTTTAATGATTATTGGACCAAATGTTAAATTAGGTACAAAGTTCCCATCCATAACATCTAAATGCAAACGAGTAGCTCCTGCTTCCTCAACTAATTCTATTTGCTCTTTAATATTTGAAAAATCAGCAGATAACACTGATGGTGAAATATTTCTCATTATTACCTTTCTTTTTAATCATCCGATGATATTATTAGATCAATCTCAGCTGGTATGCCTATGCTCATACCAGGCGTTAAGCTTTGATCAATTACAGTTTTTCTTAATAAATCAGGCTGATACTCATATTCAATTTTCCCTATTCGTAATCCTGATTCAATTATTAATTTTTCTGCCTTATTTAGACTTAAATTAATAAGATCTGGTACTATAAATAAATCTGGTGGAGCACCTTTGCTAACCATTAATGTGATTTTAGATTCAGACTCAACTATTTGTCCTGCTTTTGGACTTTGAAACGTTATATGATTTTTTTTAAAATCATGAAAATGTTCATACATAATTGTATCAATTTTTAAAGATTTGTTTTTAATTGTAATTATAGAATTACGTAATGATTGATTGATTAGGTCTGGCACAATAATATTTGTTCTCTCTAATGGAATTGAAAGTTCAATCATTCTTCCTGTCTTAATTTTTAATGGTGAAGGAGGAGACATTTTAACAACTTTGCCAATTTCTGACTCTTTAGTAAATGGTATATTCTCAATTTTTACTTTTAGGTCTAATGATTTTAGTTTATTTATAGCATTATTTTTGTACATACCCCTAACGTCAGGTATATATATTTCTTTATTAGTATTAACATATACTGGCAAAAGCACATTATCTAAGATTATTAATCCAAAGATACCAAATAAAATCAAAGAAATAGTATATTTTATAAAATTATATATCATTTTTTATTAGTGCAGTTGCATATCCACCATCAATTT
>CAYTPF010000209.1:0-3234 GCA_964439775.1 uncultured bacterium
TTATATAAATCAGCAACTTTTTCAAAATCAAGATTTGTTGGAGTTTCCCAAAACTCATTAAATGATTTATTATTTTTATCTAATGATAATTTTTTAAAAATTCCTCCACCATTATTATTACCAATTACAATTGTAATATCAAGACTATATCTATTTGCAGCTAACAACCCATTCATATCATGATAAAAACTTAAATCTCCAATTAACAGTAACGTATTTGATTTGCATTTAGTTGAAGAACCAAGTGCAGTTGATATAATACCATCTATTCCACTTGCTCCTCTATTAGCAAGAGTTAATATTTTTTTATCTGTATTTGAAGTATAAATATCTAACTCACGTATTGGTAAAGAATTACCAATAAAAAAAGTATCTCCAGAACTTAATGAATCAATACATTCAATAGCTACTTGAGCACCATTTAAAGATGAAGAATGATATTTTTCAGATAATGATTTTTCTGATTCATTATCTAGTTTCAAGATATGATCTTTCCATTTTTCATTAAATTGATTAAGTGATAATGCTGTTTTTATAAGTTCTAAATTATGCTTTAAATCTCCACTCAATATATTTGATGCTGAATCATTAAATCTTCCATTTGGACTAAATAATAATGTAAAATGATCCCATTCAGTTAATAGAGAGCATAATTTTTTAGATATTGGTTTATCTCCAAATCGAATTATAAAATCTGGCTCAATTGTATTGCTATTTAAAAAATCATCATAATTTGAAATGATATTAGCATGCTTTATATTATATCTAACTTGTGATAATGGGTCAGCTAAAATAGGTGCATTAATGCTATCAGCAAAATCAATAATTTCATTATAAACACGATTCATTCTTCCACATACTACAAGTGGTTTTTGACTTTTATAAATGAATGAATAATCCTTTTTGATACTATTGTAATTAATCTTGGGATAATTAATAATTTGTTCATTTTGATCACTTTCTACATTGCTCACATGATCAAAATCTTTAAGTTCAAATAAAGGTTCATTAAAAGGTGCGTTTAAATGAACAGGGCCAGGAGGATTTTCTCTTACCATAGAATGATTTAAACCCATAGATATTCTATAAATTCTCTTTAATACACCTTCTAAAGTATTTGTATTTTTATTGGGGATACCTAAATCTTGAAAATATCTAACTTGATATCCATATAAGTCTCTTTGTTGAATAGTTTGATTTTCACCTGTTCCTACAAGGCTATTTGGACGATCTGCAGTTAAAATAATCAAAGGTATTTGACTTAAATTAGCTTCAATTATAGCAGGATATAAATTTGCTGTTGCAGTACCAGATGTAGTAATAATAACTGTTGGTCTTTGTGTAATTTTAGATAAACCTAAACCATAAAAAGCACATGACCTTTCATCAATATGACTTGTACAATTAAAACCGTTATATGATGTCATAGATATGACAAGTGGGGTATTTCTATTACCTGGTGCAATACAAATATCTCTAACACCCATTTTAAATAAAGTCGATGCTATAACTTTAGACCAAAGACCATTGTATTTTGCATCTTCAATCATTAAAACTGACCTCCAGATAATGCTGACAAAATAGGATGTAATTTTAACTCAGTTTCATCCCACTCTTTTTGTGGAATTGATTCTGATACAATACCACATCCTACAAAAATATATGCTGTTCCCTTCTTAACAAGTGCTGATCTCAAAGCAACATTAAACTCACCATCTCCATTTTTATCAAACCAACCAAAAGGACCAGAGTACCAACCCCTATCCGTTTTTTCTTCATTATTAATAATCTTTATTGCTTTTTCTGTTGGTGTTCCTGCAATTGCAGGAGTTGGATGCAGAGTATTAACTAAATCTAAAATATGATCATTATTTTTCAATCTGCCTGATATCGGAGTCTGTAAATGTTGAACATTTGTTAACTTTAAAACTATAGGATTATTATTAAAATCTAAATCTTTAACTACGGGTTTTAATTTTCTTAAAATTTGATCAACTACTAATCGATGTTCTTCATTTTCTTTATGGCTATTAATTAATGTTTTTGATAATAATCGATCTTCTTCCATATTTTCACCTCTTGCTTGCGTTCCAGCAAGAGCTTCAGTTTCAATAAAATCGTTTTTCATTCGAATTAATCGTTCTGGAGATGAACCAAAAAATATACCTTGTGATGGGAAACTAAACATAAAAGTAGTGCATTTAGGATATGAATTTCTAAGGATTTGAAGTGCTGATGATACACTAAAATCATCACTTACTTTAATTTGATGAGATCGTGAGATAACAACTTTTTCAACTTCACCAGGTCTTATTTTTTCAAGCACTGAACATAATGTTCTATTCCAATCTTTTTTACTTGGTATATCTGTAAAATTATCCACATCTACCTTTGTAACAGATGGAAGGGTCACAGGCATTCTATTTTGATAATGAATACATAGCTGCATTAAGTCATTATAAAATTGACTTGTAGAATTTTTAAAATTAACAAATTTAGATATTGTTAACCAGGCACCATCATCATTTAATGTTGCTAAACACTCTGGTAAAAAAAATCTACTTCTAGGAAAGTTTTTCCAAGTATTATCTGATTTTGCATCAACAGTAAATGCATGTCCTCCAATTATTTTTGGACCAACTAATTTACTATCAGCTATTGAAACTGAATTTTTGAATAATTCTACCGTTTCTTTCTTAACTTCACTATAAAAATCTTTTTTTGAATAATCACGTACCCAAATAGAATTTAAACCTGCAAGACTAATGCCTTTAGATGGTTGTTGCCAATAAAAACGTAGATTCTGTCTATCTGAGGGGTGAGTTACAAAAGGTAGAAAATCATCCGTATCTATTCTATACGTATAACTAAATAATATATTCTTTTTATATTTTTCAGATAATGAAAAAGCTTCAATTATTCCATCCCTTACATTATTAGAAGTATTTATAATTCCATTATTTATGTATTCAGTCATAACAAAAATTACTATTTTTTAAGAATAATCCTCAATATATTCAATATTAAGAATTTTATTATTACAACCCAGATCATATTTAATAAATTAGATATATAATTATGTCAGAATTTTTACACAGAGGTGATGGAAAAAAGAAATTAGTTCAAAAAATGTTTGATGATATATCATCACATTATGATTTTTTAAACCATTTTTTAAGTTTAGGAATTGATAAATATTGGATAAGAAAGTTTCTAAAACTTTTACCATTTTCT
>CAYTPF010000210.1:0-3214 GCA_964439775.1 uncultured bacterium
ACCGCCCTCCGAAGGCGGGGGTCACAGGTTCGAATCCTGTCGGGTGCGCCATTTCCTTTTAAAATCAATAGCTTGCGACAAGCCGCGACTTTTTTCATGTGTCCAAATCGCTGGCCACAGAAAATTAGTACTCATTTTCTCTTTTAACCAGAACACTCCCCGTGACACCTGCCCTAGGCTGAAAGAAATCAGCTGAAATTGCCCTGTGTCCATTCTGTGTCCATATTGTGGCCACGGCTTTTTCCGCACTTGATGGCTGCCCTTCTTTTTGAGTACTGCCCTTTGTGCACAGCTTAAAGCGCTTAACTACTTTTCAATGTATCTCGCAGCGTAATCAACCGGGTTAATGCTCGTCATGAGAGCAGGTACCTCATGGATCAAGCCAGCCATCTTCAGCCTGCTTAATCCATAGGCAACAGATAGCCTGTCGTAATCCTGCTCTTTTAGTCCCGGCGCAATCAAATTGGTTGGTTTTACCAATGGCCGCTGGACAGCACCAAACCAGGAAAATCCTGGGCTCTGCGCTATATCCTGCCGGATTTTTTGGTACAGCCAGAAGCGACTTCCACCACCACAGATGAACATAGGCATTTGTTTCATGTCGTCGTCTGACAGCAGATTTTCCTGCTTAACCTTGGCGTAGGTATTCGCTATGACCTGCTTCTTCACTTCCCTGTAAAGATCAGCATCAACGTCACCATTGTTAAAAGTAATTGCCAGATCCTTGAAGTAATCATTAATGCTTTCCGGTATCGAATCCAGCGAGTCAGATACCTTTGCAATAGACTCGATTTCCTGATGCAGGCTCTTATGCCCGGGCAGCTCGTCTTTGCAAATTTTCAACATGCGATCCATGCGTTTTTTGTGCAGATTCATTACACCATTGGGTTGCACGGTGGTATTAAAAACCACCAACGTGCTTTTTTGCGTATCTCGGGGTTGCTCAATACGAAAGACCGAAGCATCAAGAGTCCCTGCCCCCACATCCACCATCAGGTAGATATTTTTCCCGTAGGGGTCATAAGCATTCGAGCTCATAAAACCATAGATCTGAGCCGCCACTTCTGGCAATGGCAATACTTCCACATCTTCATGTGGATCAGGCATATCCTTTCCATCGATGAGCGCTTTAGCACGACTGAGTGCGCGCATGACGCGTTCAGGTGTTATTTTTTCTTCGCTTGCCGCGATCCATGCTGCGGTAACCAGCTTTCTGAATAATGCACACGTATCCCGGTCGGCGTTATTGGCCACAGGAAGCCCGATTGCCAGATCCCAGAGAATAGGTCCCGGATAGTCTTTAGCATGAGCGGTCAGAAACCAGGCTCGAACCTGCCTGATAGTCAATGCGAGAAAGCCCACCACAGGGAGCTGCTTTTCTACGGATGCCTGCTTTGCAAGCACGGCAAGTTTGAGATCCTGGAACTGAGTAGTGCCACTGGTCAAACTGTAACCCGACTCACCCAACCATACGCAACATGGCAACAAATAACTCTGAACACCCTGCGCCTGCCTGAAGGGCACGGCATAGCAGCTTTCTGCAACGTTATCGTAAATTACCGCCTTGACCGTCGAACTACCGAAATCCAGACCTAAGCGCAGAGCCTTCTCATGCCCACTATCCGATAGCTGGGATGACCGGCCGTCACAGGCAAACTTGAGCAATTGGCAGTCTTTCCCCACGCTAGCCGAAGGCCACACCACCCGCGGACGCGGACCCGCTTTCAGCGTATAGGAAACTTTTCCCTGCTCAGGTTCTGCTGGTACATAAGCTAACTCTGACTGTTGAATCCGAGTAGATGCAACTTGCCCACGAGTCCGTTTGCGTGGCTTTTCTTTGCTGCGTGTGACCAAAACGCCATTGGCGAGGTACTCGCGTTTAACCTCTCCCTCGTCTTCTTTGGGCGGATCTGCCAGAACTATTTTTGGTTTTTCCTTGCGAGGAAAAGCAACGGGGCCAACAGGGCGAACCTTTAATACCTTTTTTGTAGACTTTTTACGCCTTGATACCTTCTTCGCACCAGGCGTTCCTGCCTTATGGTGGCTTACCTTGGCTGCTTTTTTTTCTGGTTGCTTCGGTAGCTCTACCCCTGCTTTCTCAAAAGCATCTTCAATCAACCCACGCAGTTTCATAAAACTCCCTGTCAGTCGACGTTAACCACTCCAGCCACCACATAATTATTTTGAGCTTCCAGCTTTTTCTTCAAATCAAGCTCGGCAACTCGCTGATCTGTCCGCTCATAAATCTTATTGATTCGGCCTCTGGTAGGCTTGATCATTCGATCCTTACCTTCACTATGCAGACGCAAGATCTGCTCTTCAAGCCGGCTCACTTCCTGCTCACAGCGCTTTTTCACCAACTGGATCATCAGATTGATACGATCGGCATTTTCGTCGCGCATGGCTCTGCGGGCATCACGAAACTGCTTGGCTATTTGCTGACTGCAATCATCGTAAGCATCCTGCACCTGCTCGTAATTCAAGGCATTATTGGCAGCGAGCCAGTTATCGCCCTGCAATGCAGCATTATTCACCAACAGCTCGGCTTCTTCAGCGTCAAGAAAACGCTGTGTTGCTAATGATTGCGCGCTGAATACCAAACGCTCTTGCACCTGCGCCCCGGAGAACGACCAGCGATAAACGGTGAATACATAACACCCTTTGGCCAAGCCTCCGGTCTGCATGGCAGACAATCGAATTGCGCTGATCGGATGCCTTTTTACTGCGTTTTCCGGCTGCGCTAGTTGATAGCTGACAAAGCGCACCAACGGGTGGTCTTGCGTAATCCGTTCTAGGGTCGGTGAAGGTGCTCGATAACAATTATCGAATTCAATGGCAGGGGGGCTAACGCTCAGCATGCGGCTTTTGCCCTGAAGCCCGTTCGCCTGTATGAAAAGATCAAGCTCTACCCTCAGGCGGGCTGAAATCTCAAGCGTATACAGCCGCTCAGTGCAATCCTGAGCAATAAACCGAGTACCCGGGTAGTTTGCTACCAAAAAGTCCGTAACATAAGCATAGATATCCTCTGAGCGCACAAAGCGTCCGAGCTCCTGGGCTGCGCGGACTTTATTAATGATGAATTCGCCGTGCGCCACCAGGTTTGGAGCTTCTTCTTCCAGCTTGACACATAGGAGCACTGGGGCTAAGATGAATATAAGGAATCTTTTTCTAAGGGAACAGGCATGGCCGATAGTGCGTTAGAAGTTGTAATGAA
>CAYTPF010000211.1:0-3172 GCA_964439775.1 uncultured bacterium
ATGCTATATTTAATAAATCATCATTTGTTTTGATTTTCTTTAACAATATGATTTTAGGGCCCAATTCCATTTCCCATTGAGCATTATTTAGAAGCGGTATAAATGTTAATTTTATATTGATTTTGGATCTAAATGGAAATTCTATTATATGATCAGGATTATTACTAATAACTTCATATACTGATGATTCATTAATTTCTTTTCCATCTTTATTAATAACAGAGAAATCTATACCATTAGCTAAAGAAGAAATTGTTATTTTATATTTTTCTTTTTCTTCAGTTAAATCTCCTTCGAATGTACCTAGCGCATCAACAGGTAATGAAGAAAAGATTATTGATATAAATAATGGAAATATTAAATAAAGCTGCATTTTTTATAAAGAAAACACCTATTTTATTTTTTTGATACAGGATTTAAAATCATATTATCTTTATTACTATTATCAATAGATTGATGATCTACTTTAGTAGTATTACCTAAGCTTTTTATTTTTGATGGTTTTTCATTTAAATTATTTTTAAATCTCATTTTGTTTTGTTTATTTGATTTAGGTCTTACACCTTCTAATCTATTTAATCTCTTCTTAAATTGTTTTTTTAGTTTTTTAACTTCTATTTTTTTTTGTTTTTTAAGATTTTCATGTTTTTGTTTATAATAATTATCTAAGGTTGTTTTTTCAGATTGAAATTGTTTTTTTAATTTATCCATTTCTAATTGAATTTTGGGATCATCTGAAGAAACTTTATCTAAAAAATTTCCTTTTTTAATTTTAGATTGCTCTATCTGAATTGTTTCAGATAAAATAAAAGATAATGATAATATAACTAAAAGTATTATTTTTCTCATAAAATTCACCTCAATTTTAATAAACTAAACTTAAACTATTAATATAATATATCCCATTATTTTTAAAACCACAATTTATAATATCTGTATGATTAGCATTATCATAGCATATACCATCAAAATACAGATTAAATACCAAATTTTCTTTAACATCATAATACTTGAATGAAGGTATTTCATCTAAATTCAAATAATTATCGATTAGACCAGAGTTACCCATGACAGGAATATCAGTATATGGGCCATTCCACATCCTGGAACCTAAACAATTATTATTTTTAAATGCACCTATATAAAAGGAATCAACATCTACTTGATTACCTGTACTATCAATAATTTTTTCTATAAAATAAAATGATTGATTTTGAGTTATTTGATATGACCATATACAGCTACCATCATCTTGAGTAGCAAAAGAATCATAATTAAGTGAATTTATGTCAGTACATCCAAAACAACTCATTTCATCTCCATTTTCTGTACCATTACAATCTATAAAAACTATATCATCTGATTCTTCGCAAGAAAAAACCATTAATGTTAATATTAAAAACAACTTATTTTTCATAATTAAAATATAATTAACACATAAATTTATCATAATTTATAATGTTCAATCTTTTGTAGCTTTAAATAAAAGTGGACGACTTGGAGCAGCATCCAATGAAAAATGAGGTAATTGCAAGTTCACAAAATACATACCATCACCTATCTCATTATCAATATAACAAAATTCAGTTATAGTTTTTTTAGAGTTAATATCAATCTGGTCGTCAATATTATTACTATTATTCCAAAACAATCTATGATTTCCTAATTGCCCATCATCATCATAACGATCTATTGAAGGGGTATCTACAAGTAAATGCTTAATTCCTATCTTATTTAAAAATTTTATAGATTTATTCGTAAAAAAAGGATATTTATTTTTTGGATAAAATAATTCTTTTTTTATATCTGAATTAGGAAGTGTTCTTAGTATTAAACCTTTAATATTTTTTAAATTGAATTTTGATAATTTTTTATCAATTATATGCTCAGTTATAACTAAATCACTATTATCCAATTCAACGTGATAATCATTATTATTAATAATTTTTTGAGGATCAACAGTTATTAAAATACTTGGAATAAAAATCTCATTAAATATTTCACTGATACTACTACTATCTTTTAATAAATGTGCTACAGATTCTGTATGAGTACCATTACAGTGAATATTTAAAAAAATTTCAGGAACATTACAAGAGGCTTTATCCTTTACTGACCAAACGGTATTGTCAGTTATAAGAGGTTGTGCTTTTGCTTTATTTACATCATAAAAATTAGGCTGTTTCCCATTAAATTTTAAAGGAATTGATATATCATAAAAATTACTTAAATTTATATTATATTCAATTTTATTAAACAATATTTTAACATTCATAATATATTGCTCAATGATTTTGATATTAGTTTATTTGCTCTTTCTAAAGAAAAATCATCAATTAATTTATCTAATATTTTCTCTTGGATAATTGCTCTCTTATTTACTTTATTATAAGATATAGATGTAAAGCTTACCATATTATATTTAGGAATAAATTGATTTGGAAAATTTTCATATAGAATATTTGCAATTTCTCTCTTTTTTAAAAACTCATCATTGGCTACAGAATCCCTCATTTCTATATAATTTTCCAGAGCCATAATTGAGATACTTTTTCTATCTTTTAGTCTATCTATAGAAAATGCTTCAATTGCCTCTAACCAATTATTATTATTTTTTTTTAAATAACTAACTAATATTGAACAATCTTCAAATGATGCGTTCATACCTTGCCCATAAAAGGGGACAATAGCATAAGCAGCATCTCCAATTAAACAAAACTGATTATTATAACTTAAATTATAATTTATCACAGAACCCAATTTACTAGTAGGATTAGTAAAAAACGAATCGATACAATTATCGATCTTATCAAAGACATCAGAAAAATAATTTTCAAAGAAATTTTTGACTTTAGATTTTGTATTTAAATTTTTAAAAGAATTTTTTCCATCGTTAGGTAAAAATAATGTGCAAGTTAAAGACTTATCAGGGTTAGGTAATGCAATCAACATAAATTCATTTCTAGGCCATATATGTAAAACATTAGGTTTTAATTTAAAATTACCATTTTCAGATGAACTAATATTTAATTCTTTATAAGAATGACCTAAAGGTTTAATATAAGATGTTTTTTCAACCTTTGAA
The DNA here is from genome assembly GCA_964439775.1 of uncultured bacterium. Classification (GTDB taxonomy): domain Bacteria; phylum Fidelibacterota; class Marinisomatia; order SCGC-AAA003-L08. The sequence goes on from CAYTPF010000211.1 coordinate 3,086, forward strand.
TCAACATATTCTCGCACTTTAGATTTGATACCATCTGCACCAAAAACTAAACTATTTTTACAATCATAATTAATATTATTATTAAAA
>CAYTPF010000212.1:0-3170 GCA_964439775.1 uncultured bacterium
AATAATATCTTTAATGAATAAAGAAGATGCTTCAATTTCATTAGCTATTAATGAACAATTAAATCAAATTGAAAAATTTATTTTAGAAATTATAAAAAATATTAAAAAAGGAGGTCGTTTATTTTATATTGGGTGCGGTACTAGTGGTAGATTGGGAGTATTAGATGCTTCTGAATGTCCACCAACTTTTTCAACTGATCCTAATTTGGTACAAGGAATTATAGCTGGAGGTTATGAAGCACTTTACCAATCGATTGAAGGTGCAGAAGATAGTTTAGACGATGGAGTCGAGGTAATTAAAAATAAAGATATAAAATCTAATGATATTGTTTTGGGAATAAGTGCAAATGGTGCAGCAAACTTTGTTTTAGGGGCGCTAGAAGAAGCATTTAAAAATGGTGCAACTACTGGCTTACTAACATTTAATAATATTGATAAGAAAAAATATATTAATTATCTTATTCCTATTATAACTGGTCCTGAGTTGATTAGTGGTTCTACAAGGTTAAAAGCAGGTACCGCAACAAAAATGATACTTAATATGATTACTACAACTACAATGATAAAATTGAATAAAACATACAATAATTTTATGGTTGATTTAAAAGTTAGTAATAAAAAACTTTTAGATAGGGGAATAAAAATTATTAATAATATATTGGGATTGGATTACAAAGAAAGTAAACTTTTGTTAAATCGATCTAAAGGAGAAGTTAAAACTGCACTAGCTATGCATAAACTTAATTGTAATTATGATATTGCGAAAAAAAAATTAGATGCTGTTGAAGGTAATCTTAGTAAGATTTTAGATTAAAATCTTTTTTGGTAAAAATGACAATATGGTGTTCCAGATTTTTTCTTATAATAATTTTGATGATATTCTTCAGCTACCCAAAAAGTTTTATATGGAAGTACTTTCGTTGCAATTTTATATCCTTTTTCTGATAAAATAGTTATTAGATCATTAGAAATAGTTTTTTCATCATTAGTATTATAAAATATAGCAGATAAATATTGTTTGCCAATGTCAGGTCCCTGACCATCAATTTGTGTAGGGTCATGTATTTCAAAGAAATATTTTGTTAATTCCTGATAAGAAATGATTGATTTATCATATACAACTTCAACGGCCTCAAGATGTCCTGTGTCTTCATAGCATACTTGTTGATAGGTAGGTTTATCAATAAATCCACCCATATAGCCTGATTTGGCTGATATTACACCACCAAGTTTTTCAAACAGAAATTCTACACCCCAAAAGCAACCACCTGCATAATAGGCAGATTTAATATTTTTATCTTCCATATTTTTTTTAAAGTTTAATGATATAGAATTTACACAATGTCTAACATTTTTTTTAGTATAGTTTTCTCCAATAAAATAGTGTCCTAAGTGACCATTACAATTACTGCATAGGATTTCAGTTCTATATCCATCATCATCTAATCTATAACTAATTGACCCTTCAATCGAATTATCAAAGCTTGGCCAACCACAATTAGATACGAACTTATCATCAGAATTATACAGTTCTTGATTGCATTGTTTGCATATATATATTCCTTTTTTGAAATGATTATTATATTTTCCAGAAAAGGGTATTTCTGTTCCTTTATATATAATTATTTCTTTTTCTTTTGGAGTTAGATGATTATATACGGATTGAGATTGTAGCTCATTTAATAATAAACATAGTAAAATTAAAAAATAATTGTAAAATATAGTATTGAACATTTGATAATTTAAGATGTTTTGAAAAATACAATGATTAATTAATTGAGTTTTTATTTATATGATAATTGTAAAATGTTTAAATATTTAAAATTTTATATTACCCCACTGATATCTCCTATAATAATAGCTGGTCTTTTATTAGGTGGTAACTATATGTGGCTTGGATTCTTATCTCTTCTTATAATCTTTTTATTGGGAGATGCTATATTCCCAGAGGATATGGATGAATCTAGATATAAATATCCATCTATTATAGAATTTCCGTTGTTTCTAGCTCTACCAGTATTAATAGTTCTTTTAATTGCATTTGCTTGGTCATCCGGTATTGGTGATAAAGATCTGTTTGGAATAAATAATATCTTAGTTAACTACATTAATTATGATTTTATAGGTATTAGAAATACAAATACGTGGTTTCATTTTCTTGGAGGAATCTTAACTGTAGGTTTTTCAATAGCAGGTATTGGTACAAATATTGGACACGAATTGACTCATAGAACTAAAAATACAATTTCGATGATTTTTGGTCGTTTAATGTTTTCTATGAGCTGCAATGCTGATTTTTCTATTGAACATGTTTACGGACACCATGTCAATGTTTGTACAGATAAAGATCCGGCTTCAGCAAAACGTGGTGAAAATGTATATTTGTTTTTTATAAAATCCACAATTTTAGGTCATATAAGTGCCTGGAAAATAGAACTTAGAAGATTGAAATTTAAGAAAAAAAGTATCATTTCATTTCATAATAAAATTTTGACAGGTTATTTAATGTCTTTCATATGGATATCACTATTTATATATGCTGGTGGATCATTTGGTATGTTTTTATTTATATCTCAGGCAATAGTTGCTAAATTTGTATTAGAAGTAGTTAATTATTTTGAACACTATGGTTTAAGAAGAAAAATTGGTGAAAAAGTTGGCCCTCAGCACTCATGGAACACAAATAAACGTTTAAGTAGTATGTTCCTTTTTTCGTTGACTCGTCATTCAGCTCATCATGAGAAACCTACAAAACAATTTTGGAAACTCTCATCATATAAAAATGCACCTGAATTACCATTTGGTTATTTTACTTCATTGTTAATATGCCTAGTCCCACCCATATGGATGAAAATTATGGACCCATTGTTAGATCAGTGGGAAATTGATTATGAAAAAAAATAATTAAATAATGAATAGAATAGTAGTATCTTTTATTTTATTATTAAAATTTATTTTAGCTCAAAATGATGTAGTTTTAATATCAAATATTATTCTTGGTTAATATTTCTATGAAAGTATCATCAATAAATCCTTATACAGAAAAAATTAATACTTCATATCAATTTATAACGGATAATGAAATTTCAATTAGAATAGATAAAGCCCATTCATTATTTTTATTATGGAGAGAAAAAGATTTTAATTATAAAAATAATTTATTAAAACAA
>CAYTPF010000213.1:0-3168 GCA_964439775.1 uncultured bacterium
TGAGTTTAATTTAAATACTTCATTAATAGGTATATGTCTTTCAGGCAAAACTCAAGATAGGAAATTTAATCAATTCATGGAATCAGAAATTGATTATTATTTATATGCTATAAGCTATATTAATTTTTTAAAGGATTTTAATAAAGGTTATTACTTAAGAATAGATGCTGGATATGCTAGCAGTAGCTATCAATTTGATTATGAATATATTGATATTGAAAAATCTGGTTTTGGATGGATGTTAGGTGCTGGAAATGCCTTTGAGTTTAATAAATTTTCTATTCTAACAGGCCTTGATTATTCAATATTAAATTTAAATTCAGATCTAGAATATATAGTTAATTTTAAATTTTCATTTATTTTCAAGTAATATATTAAAGGATTTAAATATGAATAAATTTATTTTTATATATATTTTTGTTTCAATCATATTTTCATCAAGTATTAATCAAAATCAAATAGATACAATATATACTATTTGTTCGAATAAAAATTATTCTCAATCAGACTTGGTTAATATTTTAAAAAAATATAATGTCAATTCAATTACAGATTTATCTGAAGTGGAGGGATATGAAATTATTGCAATTTTAGATCCAAATTTAGATATTAGCAAAAGCAAAATAACAGAAATCAATATTAATAATGGTTTTATATCTAAACTTAAAAATAAAACAAAAAATACATTTCTAAATATTAATCCAAGAAAGTCAAAATTTTCTCGTTCTATTGGCATAAATGAAAATTTAGGTGGACATGGTGGTTTAAGTTTTAAATATAATATTAATGATTATTTATATTTTATTGGAGGAACAAGTATCATTATAGGTGGTGCTGGTTTAGGAATAAGATATTCCCCAAACATAGATAGAGTCTCCCCTTTTATATCAAGTTCAATATTTAAGGCTTATACAATTCCCCTTATGTGTGAAAATTGTGATGGTTTTATTTATAATAATTATTTAACTACATCATTAGGATTAGATGTCCTTGCATTTCAAACAAAAAAGAATAGCTATCATATACAATTGGGGATATTAACATACTTTTATAGTCAAAATATTAATCGTAATAAATCTAGAAATAAAAAAACCGAACCTATATTATTTATAAATATTAAAATTACACAATAATGTAATATGATATATAAATTTCAACTATTAATCATACATAAAACAAAGAGGAGAGTTTATAATGAAAAGAAAACTAAATAACATGATAATAATATTAACTATATTAATATTTTCATCTGGCTGCGCTCCAACATTTAATGATTTTCAAAGAGCTGATACAGTAGGTAAAAACAATATATCTATAACACCCTTTATTTCAACAACATCATCTGAAGATTTTGCTAATCAATCAATGAATGATGGACAATCAATGGATGATGAAGATTTTATGATGCTTCCTATAGATGAAGATATCCAGGATTCTAAAGGTTTTAAATTTGCATATGGATTAACCGATAAAATAGATTTCAATATGAAATATGAATCTGTAGAAGCAGCACTAGTTGATGGAAGCGTATTAAGTATAGGCTTAAAAACTATGCTTATGAATTTTGGTAATAATAGATATTCACTAAATTTATTATTTTCTTCAGCTAATCAAAATATTTCTGCTTTAGATACAGATGGAAGCGAAGATAATGATATAAAATATATTGAACCAACTATTTTAGGATCTTCAAAAATAAATAATTTATTTGACTTTAATTATTCATTTAAAATTTTATCACAAATAGATGGTAATGGATGTAATGGTTTTTTTGATTGCCCTGAATCAGAAACTGGGTATGCTTCTAATTTTAGTATTGCATATGATATCCCTACATTAGAATTTTTAACTTTCATTGCGGAATACGGAATTTTAAATCTAGAAGAATCAACTTATAATCATATTGGATATGCAATTTCATTTGATTATTCAAAATTTAAAAAATCAAAAAATAAATAATAAAAATAAAAGCCCCCTTTAATTAGGGGGCTTTTTATAATAATATTAAAAATTATATTATAATGAATATCCAATAAATAAAGCTAATCTAGAAAATTGATAATCCGCTGTTAATGACATACCCTCTTCAGATTCAGAAACAGATGTAGTATTTACAATATAACCTAAACCTGCACCTATTTTATCATTTACTTTATATTGAACACCTATTCCATATGTTAAACCAGATTCAGCATCCATATCTGTTAATGCTGTTGTAGTAGGGATATTTAAGCCTAAAGACACCCAAGCAGCCATTTTCTCATTTATAGCATATGTTGGTAATGCATACAAAGACATAAAACCAAATTCAACATCTTCCATATCATCAGAACTATCCATTGACATAGGTAACAGTGAATACGCGCCACCAATAGATACCATCATTTTATCATTTACAGGATATAATGGATGATTGTAACCCAAAACTAATCCACCGTTATCAATATCCTGATCTATTTCCATTCCAAGAACTTCAATTTTCGCACTGGGATTAATATCGTAAGCACCCCATATTGAACCTTGACAAAGCAATATTGACATAGTTGAAAATAATAATATAAAAAATTTCATTCTTTCTCCTTTTATAGTTTAAAAAAACAATATATTTAATAAACATTTTTATTTAATATAATTATAATATGTTTTAATTTAGTAAATAAATAATAAATAAATAAATAAAGGAGATTTACATGTTATTTAGAATTCTAATTGTAGTATTTTCATTTTCATTTATTTTTAGCGCTCCTAAAGAGTTATCTAAAAATTCTAAAGCTTTTAAAAATACTAATATAAAAGCTAAAACAACAAAATCATTAAAAAATTTCATTCCTGGTCCTGCAAAGAAAGACCTTACTTATAAAGATGTTGCTATAGAATTGCAGAATTCTAAAAATATCAAAACTAGATTAACAACATTAGAGCAGCAGGCTGTTGACGCATTTTTAGATGGTAAAAGAAAAGGCGGGACATACCTAAAACATTTAACGAGAGCAATGAAAAAACATAATTGCTATAAAGGTTCTAATAGAATTGAAAGATTAAATAAATTCAAAACATGGCCAACTATTAAAGATAATGTAGAATGGTTTACTTTGGATTGTGCAGTTTCTGGAACTCCTCCGATTAATCCTAAAATGAAATATAGAAAAAATAAAAGCAAGTAAATTA
>CAYTPF010000214.1:0-3155 GCA_964439775.1 uncultured bacterium
TTCATAGGAGAATTACTATATCATCCAAAAAAAGTTAATAAGCTTGCATATGAAATTATTGAAGACAAACCAAAAGAGTCTATTAAAAGCGACAATGAAAATATAGTAAATGAAGTTATCTCTACAGAAGAAATAGAAAAATTAATAATTAATGCTAATCTTGAAAAAGGTGAAAAGTTTGTTACTAAGAATTGTAGTGCATGTCATAGTTTCACTCTTCCCATTAAAAATAAAATAGGTCCATCATTAGCTACCATATTAGATAGAGAAATTGGATCTATGGGTGGATATAAATATTCTAAATCTTTTCAAGAGTTAAAAGAAGAATGGTCTTACAAAAATTTGTACTTTTTTTTAGAAAAGCCAAAAATATGGGCTCCAGGGACAAAAATGTCTTATAGAGGGATTTCTAAAAAAGAAGACTTAATAAATGTTTTAAAATACCTTTCTCACACTTCCAAGCTAAATGAAAGCTAAACCAGTAATATTATCTGGAGGATCAGGTGTTCGTCTTTGGCCTATATCTAGAAAAAATTTAGCCAAACAATTTGTCGATATTTTCCAAAATGATACTTCTCTTTTTTTAGATACTATTAGAAGAGTATCTAACAAATCCTTTAGCAAGCCTCTAATTATTTCTAATATTTCTCAAAGATTTGAAATTTTAAAATTGATTAAAAAACATAAGTTGAAAACAGATAAAATAATATTGGAAAGTATTCAAAAAAATACCGCTCCTGCCTGTGCTTTTTCTTCCTTTTACAGCAGACCAGATGAAATTTTATGTATTATGCCCTCAGATCATTATATACAAAATTCAGATAAATTTTTAACAACTATAAATTATGCAATAGAATTAGCATCTGAAAACTTTTTGGTAACTATAGGGGCAAAAGCTACAGAGCCTAATAGCAACTATGGTTATATATTAGCTGAAAAAAATAAAAAATATAAAAAAGGATTAGAAATAACAAATTTTATAGAAAAACCTTCTAAATTAGCCGCTGAAAAGTTAATTAAAAAAAATGCGCTTTGGAATACTGGTATAATAGTAATTAAAAATAAAAATTTAATTGAAATTTTTAAAAAATTTAGTAAAAAACTTTATGAAAAGTCTATTATGTCTTGCCAAAAAGCAAAAAAAGATAATGAGTTTTTTATTCTAGATAAAACACCATTACTAAACACCAAATCTATTTCTATGGATTATGCAGTATTAGAAAAAAAATTTAAAAAGCTAGTTATACCCTTTAATTGTAAATGGAGTGACTTAGGAACTTATGAGTCTATATATAAAGTAAAAAAAAGCTATGGTAATGTTTTATCTGTTGACGCTAAAAATAATTTTACATACTCAGATAATAAGTTATTAGTAGTTGCAGGTGTAAAAGATAAGGTCATTGTAAATACTAAAAATGCAATTTTAGTTACAAATAAAGAGTCCTCAAATTTATTGAGAAAAACGATGAAATTATTAATAAAAAAAAATAAAGCTGAAGCTATAGACGATTCAGTAATAAGCAGACCTTGGGGGTTATTTGAAAATATAAAGCATGAAAAAGGCTATAAAATTAAAAAGTTATTAGTTCTTCCAGGAGAAAAAATATCCCTTCAAAAGCATAAGAAAAGGTCAGAACATTGGGTGGTAATATCAGGAACAGCAATAATTACGAAAGGTAAAAAGAAATTCAAGCTAAAACCCAATGAGTCTACTTTTATAAAAAAAGGAGAGATTCATAGAATTGAAAATAATACTAAAAAAAATCTTGTATTGGTAGAAGTTCAAACTGGAGATTATTTAGAAGAAGATGACATTTATCGATTTGAAGATAAGTACAATAGATAAAAAAAATGATATTTAGATGGATATATCTTCCCCCTCTATTAATTTACCTTTCTGCAGGAGTTTCAGGCTTAACTAGCATAGTCGGAGTTTTTTTTCTAAAAGACTACCTTAATTTATCTGCCGCATTTATTGCTTCCATTGGTTTTTGGGCAGGAATTCCATGGGCTTTAAAAATGCCCTTTGGTTTTATAGTAGATAAATATTGGAGCAAAAAGAATTATTTAGTTTTTTTTGGAGCTATAATAGTTTTTGTCAGTATTTTGATTATGTATCTTTTAATATCTGATAGAAAGTTAATGGAAAGTTATTTCTCTGCAGAAATATGGTATATTCTGAGTGCACTTCTTACTCCTATAGGCTATGTAATACAAGATGTTGTTGCAGATGCCTTAACTGTAGAGGCTGTAGAAAGTTCAAATCTAAAAAATGTTGAAAGAAAGATTACTAAAAGAAGTGAGCATATGCTGCTTCAGCTTTATGGAAGATTTTCAATAATTTTAGGTTCTCTTTTAGTAGGCTTATTGAATATTTATTTTTTCTCAGGAATTCAGGATATGCAAAAAAAACAGGTGCTTGATGCTTATTCTAATATTTATTTTTTAGCTCTTTTTATTCCAATTCTATCTGTAAGTGGGGTCATATTAGCAAGTACATTTAAAAAAATTTCTGAATTAAAAATTTATACGCGTCCAAAAAATAGTAAACTTGATTTAAAAATATTTTTAGTAAGTATTTGTTTTGTATTTTTGGTAATATCTTTAGGAACTATAAAATTTCCTTTTTCTCAAGAATTGATTCTTATCACTTCACTTATTTTAATTTTTATCTTAATGAAATATTTAGTGAAATCCCTTTCTAAAAAAGAGAAATTTACCATAATAGGGACGGCTTTAATAATTTTCATTTATAGGGCAATTCCCGGTCCTGGACAAGGTTTAAATTGGTTTGAAATAGATATTTTAGGATTTGACCAATCTTTTATGTCATACCTTTCTGTTAATGCAGCTTTTATTACTCTGATGGGATTATTTTTTTTAAAAAACTTAATTATTAAAATAAGTTTAGCTAATCTCTTTATATTCTTATCTTTAATTTCTGGACTATTATATCTACCGAGTCTTTTTATGTATTATGGAGGTCATAATTATACTTCTATTTTAACTGGTGGTTTAGTAGATGCCAGATTTATAGCATTTGTAAATACTGCAGTTGAATCTCCACTAGGACAAGTTGCAATGATACCGCTATTAGGTTGGATTGCTAAAAATGCGCCTATTAAATATAAGGCTACTTTTTTTGCAGTATTTGC
>CAYTPF010000215.1:0-3155 GCA_964439775.1 uncultured bacterium
TTGAAAAAGTATCTTGAGAAAATAAAATTGTAATAAATAGTAGATTAAATAAAATTATTTTTTTCATATAAAAATTTAAAACAAAAAAAAAATCTATAAAAGAGGCTTCTGATAAAGTCGAAATAGCAAATTAAAATTTTTAATATACTCATCCTTAAGTAGAATAATTTTAAAAATAATAATTATATTATTTGTTGTATTTATGTGCCACAATACGTTTTATATGATTGATCAAATCCTTTTGGTGGGTTTTGTAATTCAAAATTGGTTTTATAGTTGTAAGGCTTAGATAATAAATCTAATAAATCATTAAATTTATTTAAATTGCCATCAACAGCATCTTCTAAAGCTAATTCTACTAAATAATTTCGCGGAATAACTAATGGGTTATGCATTTTCATTATTTCAATATTCTTATCTTTAATATTGATTCGATTTTTCCATAATTTCTTCCATTCTATAAATTCATCTAATTTAAATATTCTATCTTTAGATTCAGTATTTAAAGTTAAGGCAGCAAATGTATTAGTATAGTCAGCTTCATGAATATTCATTAGTTCTAATAAAGAATCTACTATTACTCTATCTTTATCAACAGGGTCAAGGATACCCAATTTTTTATACATCATCTTGTACCAATTATTTGTAAAGAGTAATGAAAATTGATCTAGTTTTTCTTTAAGAAGGGTAACTGATTCTTTTTCATTAGCAGAAATCATTGGAATTAATGTATTAGCAAAAATAACTAAATTTGTATAAATAATTTTTGGCTGATTCCCAAATGAATAGCGTCCCGATCTATCTATAGAACTAAATACTGTTTCAGGATCATATTTATTCATAAATGCACATGGACCATAATCTATTGTTTCTCCAATAATACTCATATTATCTGTGTTCATTACACCATGGATAAAACCTACTCTCATCCAATTTATAATTAATTCAATTTGTTTAATCATAACTAATTCAAACAATTCAAGTATTGGATTTTCATTTTTTTTTATTTGAGGGAAATGTCTATCTATAACATAATTAATGAAAATTTCAAATTCATCTTTAGAACAATAGTTCCGTACAAATTCAAATGTACCAAACCTAATATGACTTAAAGCAATCCTTGTTAGTACACCCCCATCATGTACTTTTTCTCTAAAAACTCTTTTACCTGTTTTTAATACTGCTAAACTTCTTGTGCTTGGAATACCCAAAGAATACATAGCTTCACTCATTAAATATTCTCGCAATACTGAACTTAATGTCGCATTTCCATCACCTCGCCTTGAATACGGAGTTTTACCTGAACCTTTTAGCTGTACATCATATCTAATATTTTCAGGACTTATCTGTTCACCCAATAGAATAGCTCTACCATCACCTAGCATAGTAAAATGACCAAATTGATGTCCAGCATAAGCTTGTGAAATTGGTATTGATCCCTCAGGAATTTTATTTCCAGAAAAATAATCTAAAACTTCAGAATCAGAAAAAGACTTAAATCCTAAGTCTAATGCTAAATCTAGATTAAAACATATTTTTGTAGGATTTAAGCACTTTTCAGGTAGTTGTTTTGAAAAAAGTGTAGAGGGTAATTTGATATATGAATTTTCAATATTCCAACTTTGAGTATTATTTTTCATAATCTAATCTACAAAACAAAAAAGACCCTATAAAAGAGGCTTCTGAATAAACGAAATAGGAAAATTTGAATTTTAACTTAATATTATATTTACTAGTTGAACTATATCTAAAATATTAACAATTCCATCATCATTTAAATCAACATGATCATTATATTCATTTTCTAATATAATGTTAACTAAATATATAGCATCTAGAATATTGATAATTCCATCATTATTAAAATCTCCTTCTAAAGTATTTATTTTTTTATAAATCCAAGCCTTATTTGTTGATAAAAATCCATTAGGATCAAACCCACCAAAATAAACAGCATTCTCACCACTAAATGGTGATTTCACATAACATCTAGTTGCAACTAATTCAGGATCATCGTAAGCTGTAGATTCATTTACTTGTTCTAAAGCATATTCAGCATTGCTATATCTCTTAGCATATAATGCACCAGAATAGAAACCATTCCAAGATGGATAATCTCCACCTATGATTGTAGATTCAAAGCCAATTATATGATAAAACTCATTATCTAAATCATTAAAAACTTTTAAAAACTCATTATATGCACCTAATAAATAATTAACTGTAGTGCCAGGCAAATATTCTTCAACTAGTAAAGAAATCTTAGTCTCATAGATTCTATCAAACCCACCATTTAAATTAGGCTCTAAACGAAATATAGTTCCTTTTGATTGACTATTAGGACACCACATTAACAACATTGAATCATAATCTCCATTATTTAAAGTAGTTAATCCTCTAATTCCTCCAACAGCTGGGTTAATATCTGTATTTAAATCACTCAAATCATGGACTATAGAATAACTGGGTTCAAACCCATTGATTCTTTTATATATTTTATTTCCAGATGAAAAATATAATTCATCATTAGCTACAACTATACCAAGTGGTCTTATAGCTAATGAATTAATTTCTGGAATAGGACTCCATTGAATTTTATGATCTAAATCTTGATTATATTTACCTGCAAATATTCCCTGTGTACCCACAGTTATAAAGAGCATCTCTAAACCAGTTATTTCATCATAATAGATTTGCATATCTCTTATAGAATAGCTTTCATTACCAATCGGTTGACTACCTTCATAAATCGTACTTGAATTCCAAGTATTATCATCATCATTTCTAATAAATGAAGTTGCTGTTACAGGGCCAAATACAAAATCTGAAGCAAAAGCTGCAGTAATTAAAAGAGTATCAGGAGTTTCTAAATTATTACCAAACATATCTTTAGTAAATATAACTTGTTTTAAAATTTCTGGTCTTAAATAATATGAATCTAAATTCAAATCAATAATCCAATCATCATTTGGATCACTTAGATTTAATATTTGTGCCCATCCAAAATTAATATCATTTCCACCATACCATATATTAAGCTCATCTTGCCAATACCCAACTGATGCAAACAGTTCATTTTTATGAGAAACTAATTGAAGAACTTCAGAACCACCCATATAATTATTATTTTCATCAAAAGTACCAGCTGTAAATGA
>CAYTPF010000216.1:0-3153 GCA_964439775.1 uncultured bacterium
AAGTAGGTAGTGCAGGAGCATCCTGTATAGCTGGCTCAATAATAATCAGCGATATTCACCCAGGAGTAGGTGCCATCCACACTCAATCGTGGTGGAATCCAAGTAATCAACAAAATGCATCTAATTTAATGAATCAGGGATTTTCACCTGATGCAATTATTGATTGGTTAGTTGAAAATGATGTGCAAAATAATGCTTCAGATAGGCAATATGGAGTTGTAGATTTAATTAATGGAGGAAGAAGTGCAGCATATACTGGAGAAACATGTTATGATTATAAAAATCATATTACTGGTTCAAATTATTCAATTCAAGGAAATATTTTAATTGGCCAAAGTGTTTTAGATTCAATGGAAAGTCGATTTAATAATACAATTGGTTCTCTTGCAACTCGTTTAATGGAATCTTTGAAAGGAGCTAAAGTACCTGGAGCAGATATAAGATGTTTAGATGATGGAATCTCATCTTTGTCAGCATTTATAAGAGTAGCAAAATCAGATGACAATGAAAATTTTCATTTGGATATAAATGTAAATGAAATTTCATTTAATTCTTTCACATTAGTAGAGCCAATTGATTCATTGCAAACATTATTTAATTATTGGTATTTAGAAAATCCAGATTATATAATTGGGGATATTAATTCTGATACAATTATTAATGTATTAGACATTATACAAGTTGTTAATATTATTTTGGGAAATATTATCCCTAATTCAATTCAATTTTTATCAGCAGATATAAATTCAGATGGAATAATAGATATTTTAGATATAATACTATTAGTAAATTTAATTTTAAACTAATTTATGTTGTTTAGTAAATAGGTAGTTGAAAATTAAAATAGTTTATATTGAAAATATATATAACTACTAGGCTAGGTTTAAAAAAATGATGATTAAATAATTAATTAATTGTGTAAATTTTATAGTTATGAGTTTGTATGAAGAGTTAAAACGTAGAAAAGTTTTTAAAACTTTAGGAGTCTATTCTGGAGTTGCTTTTGTAGTTATGCAGTTAGCTGCTGATTTATTTCCATATTTATTTTTACCCGATTGGACTGTAACAGTAATTATTATTATAGCCATTTTAGGTTTTCCTGTAACATTTTTTTTATCATGGACTTATGATATAAGAAGAGATAATACATCAGATCAGAAAAGTAAATTTAACTTAACAAATTATTTAAATAGAAAAACCTTTTTTACTGCTACTGGTTTCTTTCTAATGATTATTGGTGTTATTTTTTGGTTTATTTATCCTTTTATGAGTTTAGGTATAGCAGATAATAGGCAATATGATGCTTCTATAGCAGTTTTGTATATGGATAATATTAGCAATGAAGATCAGAGTTATTTTGCTGATGGACTAACTATTGAACTTATAAATAAATTATCTAAAATAGAAAATTTAAAGGTTACACCACGAATTGATATAGCTGTATATAAAAATCGACCTTCATCAATAACTGAAATTGCAAGACAGCTAAAAGTTGATTATTTAATTGATGGATCTGTTAAAATTTTCAATAAAAATTTAAGAGTAAATATATCATTATTTGATGCATCTAGTGGAGAAGCAATATGGTCAGATGAGTATAATGATAGACTTATTGATATATTAAAAATTCAGGATCAGATTGCTAGTAAAGTGGTTTCAAAATTAAATGATAAATTAAATATTACTGAATCTGATATGTTGGCTATAGGAAAGAAGTCAACAGATAATTTAGAGGCATATAACCTAATACAAAAATCTTATCAATACTTTAAAGAACCGTTAACCTTGAATAAGATAGGTAAGGCTATAGAGCCATTGGCAGAACAAGCTATTGAACTTGATCCAGCATATTCTGAAGCATATGCCCTTGCTGCACTTGGAAAGCGATTAAAGTGGTGGTTAAAGACAGGCCTTAGCGATAAGAAGAGTATTGAAGAAGAGTCCTCTGATAAAAAAACAGCTAAAAAATATATAGATTTAGCAATTGATTTAAATAGTAAAAATCGTGTTGCAAAAGTTCTTAGAGTATTAATGCCACAATGGAATGTAACTGAAGTATCTAAGGCAAATCAAATTTTTGCAGCTCGTTCAACAATGATAGATGCTAAGATGTTAATTCAAGAGTTTCCTGATGATCTATTTTGTAAGTCTATGTATGTATATTTTAGTCATGAAATGGGCAAGACTCTAGGAGCAGATGTTGATGATTATAGGCAACAGTTAGAAGATGTATTAACAGTTTATGACAAGTTGAAAAAAATTGATTTTCAATATAATGAAGTGACAGAAATTATGGCATCAATGATTGTTTTTGAATTTATCCCAAAATTATATGCTGAGATAGATGAGCCAGAAAATATGGTGAATTTTATAAAAAGTAATAAAAATAATTTCTGTCAAGATGGAGGATATAA
Source organism: uncultured bacterium (assembly GCA_964439775.1). GTDB lineage: Bacteria > Fidelibacterota > Marinisomatia > SCGC-AAA003-L08. Next base: position 2,415 of record CAYTPF010000216.1, read on the forward strand.
TTGTTTGAATACATTTATGCTCAAAATGATTTCAGAAGGGTATTATACTGGCCATGAATATGATGAGGCTTTATCTATAATTAATACTATTATTTCAAAAGATGAAGATGAATTAGTTGCATTAGGGTTTGGTCTGGGTGATCAAAGAAGATCTCATTATAGATATGGAATGATGAATATGAAATTAGGAAGATATGATTTAGCAATTGAAGGATTTGAAACGGCATTAAGTTTAGCAGGTAAACAGGCTATTTGTGAACCTTGTGAATTTAATTTTAGTGAAAAAGAAGAAGGAAACCGTAGTGATAAATGGTGGCGTGCTCAATACAATAGAAGATTAGGTTTAGTTAATAGCTTAAAAGGTGATTATACTAAGGCATCAGAATATTATGAGCAAGCCTGGAAATTAAATAATGAAAATCAGGAAAGTGAATTATCTCTATTTAAATCTACTTGTTCTTACGGCTATACTATAGGTGTAAATGATGAAAGTAATAATTTAAATGAGAATATTGAGCAGTGTTCAATTTGGGTTGATGATAATTACTTTTTATTAGAAGGTAGCTATGATGTTTATGAAACTATATGGCAATTATATTTATACTATGATCATAAAAATGAAATTGAAAAAGCAGAGAAATATTTAAAATTATCCTATCAAAATATTGATATGGAAGAGATAGAAGAATATAAAATTTCAAATAATAATGATCAATCATACTCAAAATTCTTTTATTCA
>CAYTPF010000217.1:0-3124 GCA_964439775.1 uncultured bacterium
ACATAAAAAATTCTATTCAAGATAATACAAAATTAGTATCAATTATGATGGTAAATAATGAACTTGGTACTATTAACCCTATTGAAGAATTTTCAGAAATCCTAACTGATAAAAAAATATTATTACATACAGATGCAGTCCAAGCCTTTGGGAAAATACCTCTAGATGTTTCAAAACTAAGAATTGATCTTTTAAGCCTGTCTGGTCATAAATTTTATGGACCTAAAGGTATTGGAATTTTATACAAAAAAAACAATGTCCCTCTTACAGGTCTTATAACAGGAGGAGGGCAAGAACAAGATATTAGGGCTGGTACAGAAAATGTGGCCGGGATATCTGCCATAGGATTAGCAGCTGAAAAAGCGTCAGAAAATCTTTCAACTCATTCTAAAAAAATTATTGATATAACTAATTATTTTATTGAAAAATTAAATGCAGTCAATATTAATTATCAAATAAATGGTAATAATAGAGTGCCTGGTGTTTTAAATATTTCATTTCCTAAAATGTCTGGTCAAATTCTCATGATAAATCTTGATCTACTAGGAATTGCTGTTTCATATGGAGCAGCTTGCTCATCTGGCACTCCAAAGCCACCTAAAGTCTTATTAGAAACGGGGCTAGCTCCAGATTTGGCTAAATGTTCTATCCGTATATCATTTGGCCATCAAAACACCTATGAAGAAATTGACTATTTTATTGATTCTTTAAAATCAATCCTATTAAAGGAGAAACAAGGTGCCTAAAAAAGTTCTTGTTGCAATGTCTGGAGGAGTTGATAGCTCAGTTTCATTACTAAGGATCCTAGAATCAGGATATGATCCTGTTGGAGTAACAATGAAATTGTGGGATTATAAAACTGTTGGTGGTAATACCGAACAAGATAATTCATGCTGCGGAATTGAAGAAATTACAGGAGCAAAAATGGTGTGCAATCAATTTGGTGTTCCTCATTATACAATAGATTTTACAAAAGTATTTAATGAAAAAGTTGTTGAGAACTTTTCATCTGAATATTTAGCAGGCAGAACTCCAAATCCCTGTATAAGATGTAATTCTTATGTCAAATGGGATGCTTTTATTGATCAAGCAGATCAAATGGGAATAGAATATATTGCAACTGGTCACTATGCTATAATTGAAAGTAAAGGCAATCAATTTTATCTAAAAAAGGGTAAAGATATAAAAAAAGATCAATCCTATGTTTTATGGGGAATCCCAAAAGAAACATTAAAACGCACTATTTTCCCTATAGGTGATTTGACAAAACTAGAGGTCCGTGAAATTGCAAGAAAAAATAATCTAGCAACAGCCGAATCTGCAGAAAGCATGGAAATTTGTTTTGTTGCAGATAATAATTATAGACGCTTCCTAAACGATTACAAGCCAAAAGAAATGTCCAAAATCAAAGAAGGTGATATTATTGAAGATGGCAAAAAAGTTGGAAGCCACCCTGGTTATATTCAATATACTGTTGGTCAACGAAAAGGTTTAAAACTTTCAAATCCAGAGCCTAGATATGTATCAAAGATTGATCCAAAAAATAATACCATAACTGTTGGTAAAAAAAATTCTATATTTAAAAAAGAATGCTATATCGCTAACCTTAATCTTCTTATTGATGAGATAACTTTCCCTATTAAAATAAATGCACAAATTAGATATAATAGTATGGGTGGCAAAGCGACGTTGAGTAAAGTAAATAATAACTACAAATTACATTTTGATGAACCTCAACTTGCAATAACACCTGGACAATCAGCTGTTTTTTATAAAGATGATATTGTAATTGGCGGAGGGATTATTGAATTAAATGCAAAATAATCTTTCTATTGTAATACTTGCAGCAGGCAAAGGTACTAGAATGAAATCTGATTTACCTAAGGTTTTACATAAAATTAATGGCAAACCTATGATAGATCAGGTAATTTCAACAGCTAAAAAACTTAATCCTTTTCAAATTATAACTGTCATTGGATACAAGCATGAGATTTTAGAAGATCATCTTAAAAATCAGAATCTAAATTTTTCATATCAGTTTAATCAGAAAGGAACTGGACACGCTGTTTCTAAAACAAAAAATTTTTTTAACAATCATAATGGTGATGTTTTAATATTATCTGGTGATGTACCGATGCTTTCTTATAAAACTTTAGATCAATTGTGGAAACATCATATAAATAATAATGCAACAGCTTCAGTATTAACAGCAGAATTAGATGATGCAACGGGTTACGGTAGGATTATTAGAGATGATGGTGATAATCTCAAAAAAATTGTTGAACACAAAGATGCATCAGATTCTGAAAAAACTATAAATGAAATTAATACAGGGATATATATTTTTGATTCTAAGGCATTATTTTTAGAATTACCTAAATTAAAAAATAACAATATTCAAGGAGAATACTATCTACCTGATGTATTATTGTATATTTTAAAAGGAAATAAAAAAGTTTCACTTTTAAAAACAAAAAATTATTATGAAATTCAAGGTGTAAATAATAAGGAACAATTACATAGTTTAAACGTAACAAAAAAATGAAATCAATAAAGCTTATTCAATTAATTTTATTTATAAATCTTTTATTTAGTCAAAAACTAAATATTGATCAGTCAATTCCATATAATATACCTCAAAATAAAAATCTAGACATTCAACAATCTTTTGGTCTAACTATGATAAATGCTAATGGTATCTCAAACTCTAATGCTATTTTTAGTAATAATATTAATTATAATGTAACTGATAAAATAAAATTAAAATCAAATCTTCATTTTATATCACCTTTGATAAAAGATTATAATAATCCAAACAAGCTTGATATAAAATATGATTTACTTTTAGATTATAAAGTATTCGATAATTTTGAAATTAAGTTAAAAATGACAAACTTAAGTTATAATAATCAATTTGGTATTATAAGAAATTCTAATTCTATTTTAATTAATGAGTAGAATAAATAAACGTAGAAAAAAAAATCGTTTAAATTTTTTAGTTAATCCAAAAAATATTTTTTACAACCTAACAATATTTTTTTTATCATTAATAATAATTGGTTTTATTTATTCATTTTTAACTAACTATAATGATACCGACAAAATCCAATTTAATAATTCATAT
>CAYTPF010000218.1:0-3111 GCA_964439775.1 uncultured bacterium
AGGTATTATTATCAAAATATCCATATATAGATAAAAAATTATTTTTTGATAACTCTAATAATGTTTTAACATCAAATTGTGGACCACTAAATTTTTCATTATTAACTACTTGATTAAACAGTAATTGTATATGATCTTCATACAGTTTTAAATCAGAATTAGATAAAGGTTTTATTATTAAATCTTTGCTAGTTAAATTTACTTTTTCAATTCTTCTTTTATATTTTTTCTTCAAACATTTAATATAATCATTTATTGATGTCCAATTATTATTTACATCAAAAAACATATCCTCTTCAATTTCTACTTTAATGAAATCTAAGTTTGTTTTATTTTCAAAATCTCGCATTAAATAATCTGGTAGTATAATAGCGGAGTAATCTTGTTTGATTCCTTTCAAAAGATTTTTTATATCATGAGATTTATCTAAATAAAAAAAATGGAAATTATTTAAGTACCAATTCCCTAAATAAAATATCTCAAGATTTAATAATCTTAAAATAAACTTAATAAAAAAATTAGATTTATTATATTGAAGTCCCTTTTTTAATCTTAAGAAAAAGATATTAGCATAAATAATAGATTTATTTTTTTTAAGGATCGTATGTTTTATAAATTGATTATTTACATAAAAACATTTCAAAAAACTTTTGTTTAGTAATCTGGGTAAATTCGAATCATCATAATTTGGTATTTTGTTAATATACTCTTTCCACATATTGTTTGTAATTTAGTGTGTTTATAACTAAATCATTTATTATAAAATTATAATAACAAAAAATAAGTATATAGGATTTTAATGGATACGATTAGTCACGCATTATGGGGCAAAGGATTGTTTGGATATAGAGGATATGGAAAACTTGCTATATTTTTTGGATCAATGCCTGATCTTTGTTCTTTTGGGGTTTTATTTTTCATGAGGATTATAGGAAATGATTTTGTCTCTCTTGCCCCAAGATTACATGAAATACCCACATGGATAATATTTAACTATGATATTACACATAGCTTTGTTCCTGCTTTTATATGTATTTACATTGTCTCAAAATATAATAAGGAAATTGCATTTGCAATGCTGGCATGGCCATTCCATATTCTACTTGACTTTCCTTTTCATACAAAAGAATATTTTCCAACCAAATTTCTTTATCCATTGACAAATTATTCAATAGATGGAGTACATTGGTCAAACCCTGAAGTATGGTTCCCTAATATTGCTGGAATAATTATATTATTTATTTATAGAATTAAGTTTTCAAAAAACTAAATTTATTTTTAACAAAAAACTTATATGTAATTAAGTTGAAAAGGATTAATTGCAGAGCATAAATAGAATCTTCAATAGGTATTGTAATTAATCTTAATCCAATGATATGATCTGAGTTATACCATACCACCATTTGATCAAACATTCCTGTTAAAGCACCATTTACTATCACAAAAGGTATCATTATCAATATAAACGTTGTATAAAAATATTTATAATTAATGATTTTTATATAGTATGTTTCTAAAATTAATAAAAAAGCACATGATACAAAGCATACTAGCGTATAAAAATTACTATTATAAAAAATTGATACTAAAATTAAGCATAATATTAAACTATTATTAATATATCTATAATTAACCCTATCTAAAAAAGATATACTTAGTGTTTCAATAACATGATGAGTGTATATACAACAAAATGGAATAATCACAAAAAAAAGTACCTCTTCAATAGGTAAGTTATAAATATTTAAATTTGATACATATTCTTTATTAAAACCCCATATACCTAAATCTACAAATAGCATGTCCCAAATTATATAAGGGATAGCTGTTAATGGAATGGTTATGAAAATTGTTGAGAATTTTTTATAGAAGTTAATCCTTGGGTGAAAAGAAAAAAGAAATGGAATAGAAATTGAAAGTAGTAATATTAAATAATAATATGTCATTTATAAGTAATAAAACCAAAATTTGAAGCACCATTTTTAGATTTAACAGAGTGATGTTTTTGATGCGATTTTTTTATTTTTTTTAAATAGTTACTTTCAATTCTAATCTTAATTCCTAATCTATTATGAACATACATGTCATGCAAAAAAATATATATTAGTCCATAAATTAGAATTCCAATACCCATAGATAATAAAATATAATTACCTATCAATAAACCATATATAATAGAGAACATAGATGGCAATGAAAAAATAACAAAGTAAAAATCATTCAACTCAAATTTGTTATCATGATTTGTATGATGAGATTTATGAAGGAACCAACCCACACCATGCATTATATATTTATGAGTAAAAATTGCAACAATCTCCATAAAAATAACCGAAACTATAACAATAAATAAATACAACAGTATATTAAGCATAGTAAAAATTTTTATGAGTAAAAAAGTTACTATCAACTTTATCCATAATCATCATAAACCAAGGAGTATACTGTTCTGGATACATATCAATTTGTTTTCTTAGATCGGCATATGATATATACTGGTATTCACCAACTTCATCCTTATTAATTGTTGGTAATTGATTAGATTCGCCTATAAAAACTGTATCATGCTCATGTTCAATAAGATTATTAGATAACTTTGCCTTGTAGATAAAATCAAATTCTTTAAACAATTTACATTTCATACCCATCTCTTCAAATAATCGACGATTAATTGCATCTTCATACGATTCTGAATCATACGGGTGACTGCAGCAGGTATTTGTCCATAGATTAGGCGTATGATACTTATTAGAAGCTCTTCTCTGCAAAAGAAACTCTCTATTTTGATTATAAATCAATATAGAGAAAGCTCTATGTAGCAAGCCATTTTTATGAGCAGCTAGCTTCTCAGATAAACCAGTTTTTACATTTTCTTTATCAACTAAAATCACATTTTCCATTAGACTAACCTCAAATTAACTTTAATTGCAGAATTGATAACTAGACTAACTTTTTTAAAATTGCTAATTCTAATTCTTTGCTCTTTCAATTTAGTTAAATTTACTTTATTCAGTTTTTTTAATAATTCCTTATAGTATATGTATGCGACATATACACCAAAAAATGAATCTTTATCCAATTGTTTCAAACCCACAAATGCTTCAGAAAAAT
>CAYTPF010000219.1:0-3081 GCA_964439775.1 uncultured bacterium
TGAATTTTTTGTATAATATGTATCATCTATACCATCTTGTATATAAGATTGAACAATTGATTTATTTCCGTCTTTTGTCCTAAAAGATAATTCTCCATTTAGATTCAAATTTTCATTTAATGAATAATCTGTACCAATTTTAAATGCATTTGAAGATCTAAGTCCACTATTTTCAAATAAGTAATAATAACCATCATTTGAGTAATATTTATTTCCAGCAATAAAGCAGTCTTCATTTTCTAAACATCCATTATTATAGACTTCTCTAAAACCATTTTGAGACCTTGCTCTATTGTTTAAAGAAATAGAAGCATATAAATTATATTTATCAGTTCCATAATTTGTATAAAATGTTGTTCCATTCATTTTATCAATACTATTAAAGTTATTATGTTTAGCATTAAACTTTATACTTCCATTTAATCCTTCAAATCTTCCTTTCTTAAGAACTATATTGATTATACCTGCCATACCTTCTGGATCATATTTAGCAGATGGTGATGTAATGACTTCAACTTTATCAATTAATGATGCTGGTATATTATCAACTTCTCCACCTGATCTATTAGGCCGACCATTGATTAAAATTTTAACATTAGGGTTTCCTCTTAATGATACCTCACCATCTTGATCAATTGTTACCATAGGGACTTTATTTAAAACATCTTCTGCCGTTCCACTTCCAGCTACGATATCATCAGATGAATTATATATCATTTTATCTGTTTCAAATTCAAAAATAGGTTTTTTATCTATAATTGTAACTTCTTCTATTTCTATCATTGATTGTACTAGCTTTATTATTCCTGTATCCCATTTAGGATTTCTTCTTGGATTAATATTAATGTTTGATATGGTTTTATTTTTATAACCCATAAATTCTATTTTGAGATAATATTTACCTGGATTTATATCATTTATACGGAATTTACCAAATGCATCGGTAATGTTGCCTGAAATTATTTCATTTGTTATATCACTAATAAGTGAAACAGAAACATACTCAATTGGATTATTATTGAGTGAATCAACGACACTACCATATACACTTCCAATGGGTTGTCGTTTTTTAGAGTGATTATGGCCTTCATGGGCAAATAAAAATATATTTATTAATAATATTTTGAATAAAGTTAATTTAATTTTTTCTTTTTTATAAAATTTTAAAATCATTGTATTTATTAAGCATTAGTTTTAGCATAATTGCGTTTTGAGCATGCATTCTATTCTCGGCTTGATCAAAAATAATAGAATAATTTGCATCACAAACACTATCAGTTACTTCAACACCTCTTTCTGCAGGGAGGCAATGCATGAATAGTACATTTTTTGATGCATTCTTTAAAAGATCTGAATTTACTTGAAATGGTTGAAATAATTTTTTTCGTTTTTCTGCTTCTTCTTTTTGACCCATTGATGCCCAAACATCAGTATATACAACATCTGCACCTTTTACACCCTCATAAGGATCATTGGTTATAGTTATTTTTGATAAACCTACCTTTTCAGTCTTATCAAGTAAATGTTGATCAGGCTCAAAACCTTTTGGACAAGCACAAACAAAATCCATAGGAATTACAGAAGCAAGTTCAAACCATGAATGTACAATGTTATTTCCATCACCAACATATGTTACTTTTAGATTTTCTAATGATTTTCGGTGTTCTAATACAGTAAATATATCAGCTACAATTTGACATGGGTGATTAAAATCAGTTAAACCATTTATGACTGGAACTGATGCATTTTTAGCAAGTTCTAGAATATGATTATGATCAAATAATCTAGCCATAATAATATCATTAAATCTACTAAGCACATTTGCAATATCAGATACCGATTCTCTTTTCCCAATACCAATATCATTTGGTCCAAGATATAAAGCGTGACCTCCAAGTCTGTAAAATCCAGTTTCAAATGATACTCGTGTTCTTGCAGAAGGTTTTGCAAAAATCATTGCCATTGATCTATTTTTAAATGGATTAAAACTCTCATTATTTTTAAATTTATTTTTTATCCAAGATGCAATTTCAAATATTTCTTGTAGTTGATCTTTTGATAAATCATTTACATGTAAAAAATTTTTATTCATTTTTCCCCTTATTTATAGAATATATCTTCTGAGATCTTCATCACCAATAATCCCATTTAATCGTTTTTGAACGAATGCCTTAGTAATTATAATTTTTTTCTTTGTAATTGTAGGTGCATCAAATAATAGATCTTCAAGTAATGTACTCATTACTGTATGCAATCTCCTTGCACCAATATTTTCCATTTTATCATTAATTTCAAATGCAATTTTAGCAATTTCATTAATAGATAACTTATCAAATGATAATAGTATTCCTTCACTAAGCAAAAGAGCTTGATATTGTTTGATTAAAGCATTTTGTGGTTTTGTTAAAATTTTCACAAAATCATTCTTTGTCAAATTATCCATTTCTTGTCTAATTGGAAATCTCCCTTGTAACTCAGGTATTAGATCGGAAGGCTTGCTAACATGGAATGCTCCAGCTGCAATAAATAAAATATGATTTGTGTGAACTTGGCCATATTTTGTACTCACTGTACTTCCTTCAATAATTGGTAAAATATCTCTTTGTACACCCTCTCTTGATACATCTGGACCATTATTATTACCACCAGCAATTTTATCTATTTCATCAATAAAAATTATTCCATTATTCTCTGCTCTTGATAATGCATCTTTTATTACTTCATCCATATCAATCAATTTTTCAGCTTCCTCTTGAATAATAGTATCCCTAGCATCTTTTACTTTCATTTTTTGTGATTTAGTTTTTTTAGGAACTAAGCCACTAATCATATCTTGAATATTACCTGTTAGGTCATCCATCCCTAAGGGGCCCATCACTTGCATCATAGGCATTGGTTTCTTTTTTGCTTTAATAGTGATATACTTCTCTTCAAATTCTCCTGTATAAAGTTTTTTTCTCATTTTATCACGAGTTCTTTCACTTCTTTTTACAGCATTTTCATCATTTGAATCTATAGATTTAGAAGGAAAGAGAAGATCTAGTATTCTTTCTTGAGCTATTTCAAATGCTTTTTCTCTAA
>CAYTPF010000220.1:0-3076 GCA_964439775.1 uncultured bacterium
AAGAACCATTAACAAATAAATCTCCAAAATCTATAAACTCTAAATCAATAGATAAATTTGGCGCACCTGTTACATTCAATAAAGTTCCAACAATAACTTCAGGTTCATCTGGATCATTACTTTGGAAAACAATATTAGCATCATACTCACCTCCATACATACCATCAGCATTAAAAATTACATTAACAGCTAACTCTTCACCCGGAGCTACAATTCCAAATTCAGGATCAACAGATAGCCATGGGGGTTGAACCATTGAAACTGCCATATAAGCACTTGATCTACCTCCAGTTAAACATAAACCATCCAACGAAGGTATTGGCTCCACTCCAGCCAAAACTATCTCTTTTGTCGCAAACCAATCCATACTAGGATCCAAACCAAGAACCAATGCAGCAATACCAGCTACATGAGGCGTTGCCATAGAGGTCCCGCTACAATATCCATATCCATCACCATCATTATCATTACAATCTCCACTTATAAAACCAAACGGCGGGAAAGTTGAAAATATATTTAATCCTGGGGCAGCTAAATCAACGGTATTTAATCCATAATTTGAACCCCAAAATCCTTCATTAACTAGATTGTCAAATCTATCGATAGCACCAACTGAAATAATATTCTCTGAATCATAAGAGGCTGGGTAAAATGGATTTATATCTGTATTTAATGCAAAATTACCTGCAGCTGCAATAAACAACTTATCACCTAACTCAATTGCATCTTTTAAACCTTGTGAAAATGGACCACCACCCCAGCTATTACTAGTCATGTGGATATCTAAACTATTAGCATACATTGTAGCTTCTATAGCACCCTCTGTAGTACCCCCTCCACCAGCATCTAAGAATTTAATTGCAGCAATTTTTGCTGACCAACTTACACCAGCAACACCTAAACCATTATCAGTCGAAGCAGCAATAACACCAGCACAATGAGTACCGTGTCCGTTATCATCATATGGATCTGAATTGAAATTTGCAAAGTTATATCCATAATAATCATCAATATAACCATTATTATCATCATCTATTCCATTATCAGGGACTTCTCCTTCGTTATGCCACATATTATCAATTAAATCTGGGTGCGTATAATCAACACCTGTATCAATAACTCCTACAATGATCTCATCATTTCCTGTATAAAGATCCCAAGCCTCAGGACCATCTATATCTGCGTCTTCAACTCCGCCATCTTGACCCGTATTATGCATACCCCATTGTAGATCAAAATAAGGATCATCTGGAATATTTCTAACTGCATTAACTCTATATGATGGCTCAGCATATAAAACATTATCAAATTTATTCATATATTCAATAATATCTTGAATTGAATTATCAGAGGTATATCTATATAAATACAAGTTAATAGATTCATAGGACTTTTCTCTAACTATAGATAGCATCTGAGTAATAGTATTTTTCTGTTCTAATGTGGTACCAGATCTATATCTAACTATCAAACCTCCATCATCAATTTCATAACCAGCATGTATAACAATATTTTGCTTAATCTCTTGATTTTGAAACAACTCTCTATCATTATCAACTTCTTGTATTAAAGTAGACCATTCTAAATCATCATCACCTAAATTATACAATGTTAAAGTTTGCTCATCTATATCTCCTGTGAACAGATCTGATGATAAAAATGTAGGGTTAATATCTATATCTGCACCTTCAGGATCTGTTGTAGCACATGCTTCATTTGAAAAATCAGATTCATAAGCACCATTAAATGCTGTAACCTGATAACAATATGTTTCATTAAAACCTAAATTATCATTAGAAAAAACATTTTCATTCAAACCAGAAGCAATAGAAATTCCATCCCTATAAACATTATAACTAATGTCTTCAGGAGCAGGACAATCCAAAGGGCAAGTAAAATAATCTTCTTCACCTGTGCAATACCCATCTCCACATTCATCAACAAATTCATATTCAAAACTATTTCCTACTAACCAATCAACATTATACCACTCAAAAGGTACATTTATAACCTGATCATCATAAGATGAAAATACATTATCAGGATAAGATTCATCCATACCAAGACTAGATACTTGACCAATCATATCTTGATTATATGAAATTGATAAATATGTTAAAATACCAGAATCCATTGGTATAAAATCACCTGCAAAAGAAAAACCAAGCACAACACCAGAATTGTTTGTGGATAAAGCAAAGTCAGATTCTTCAGCTCTTCCACCAAAAGCACTATCCATAGATAACATAGCATCTGAATAAAGTTTAAATTGAAAACCATATATATCAACTTCAGCATTATCCATAAATAATGCAACCTCTGCCGAGCCATTACCATTATCAACAACGCTTGATACATATAATGTTAATTGGTCCCTTACATCTCTCCCATTCTCGTCAAAGGCCCAATCTAAATTTATACTTGTATATGAACCTTGTGCTGACAAACTATATGGAGCTGGCGGTGGGTATACACAAGTTCCATCATCTACATTTGCTAATGGATTATAGTTTATTGCCTCATCATCCGTACAGCCAAATACAATATTTTCACCATACAAATATGGCTCACCAGCAACCGCAGAAAGAGCCTCGGGAGGATTACAACACGTAAAAGAATTATCAATTAAATCTATATCAATATAACCTGCTCCAGACACTATCCAATTTAATCTTGTTAAAACAATAGAATCTCCTGCGGGTATTTCATTTGCCGTTAAAGAAAATCCAATCAATGTACCAATATCATTAGATGATACTAAAAAACCTGCTTCTGCAGCTGTTCCACCAAAAGGAGTTCCAAATACAGCCCCCAAGCTTTGATCAGCATTTAAATTAAATTGAAAACCATTGACTGGCTGTAAATTTGTCATTGATATTTCTATATAGTCTTCATTTGCATCTGAAACCCATACAGTAACATCTTGTGATAAAGCAATTGAAAAGAATAAGAGAAAAGATAGGAAAGTATTTTTCATTTAAAACCACTCCTTAAAATAATTTTTACATAAAACTAAAGTATTACTTTAAATAAATCAAATAAAATTTATATATATATATTTTTAAATTTTTATATA
>CAYTPF010000221.1:0-3028 GCA_964439775.1 uncultured bacterium
AGGTAAAATTAGAGAAGAGAGAATCAACAATGAATCCAAATGGGAGATTAAAAACGTGAAGTTAAAAATTTGTTAGTTTTGTAACATGAAACATCTATATATAATATTATTCGTTTTACCGTTGATTGGATTTGGACAAGGATGGGAAACTACATTTGGAGGAATTGAAGATGATCAAGGTTATTCAGTCCAACAAACTTCAGATGAAGGGTATATTATTACAGGACGAACAACTTCTTTTGAAAATGGTAGTTTTGACATATATCTAATAAAAACAAATGAAAATGGAGATTCTCTTTGGACTAAAACATTTGGTGGAATAGATTTAGAAGTTGGTTATTCCGTTCAACAAACTTTGGATGGGGGATATGTCATCACAGGACAAACAGGTTCAATTAAATCATTAGATTTTGATGTCTATCTAATAAAAACAGATGAAAATGGAGATTCTCTTTGGACTAAAACATTTGGTGGAACAAGTGGTGATTTTGGTAATTCCGTTCAACAAACTTTGGATGGGGGATATATCATCACAGGACGTACAGGTTCTTTTGGAAATGGTGGTAGAGATGTCTATCTAATAAAAACAGATGAAAATGGAGATTCTCTTTGGACTAAAACATTCGGTGGAACAGATATTGATGGAGAAGTTGGTAATTCCGTTCAACAAACTTTGGATGGAGGATATATCATTACAGGATCAACAAATTCTTTTGGAAATGGTGGTAGAGATGTCTATCTAATAAAAACAAATGAAAATGGAGATTCTCTTTGGACTAAAACATTTGGTGGAACAAGTACTGATTGGGGTAATTCCGTCCAACAAACTTTGGATGGGGGATATATCATTACAGGACAAACAACTTCTTTTGGAAATGGTCTTTATGATATATATCTAATAAAAACAGATGAAAATGGAGATTCTCTTTGGACTAAAACATTTGGAGGAACAGAAAATGACATTGGTAATTCCGTCCAACAAACTTTTGATGGTGGATATATTATTACAGGAATATCAGAGGGGGACGTTTATTTAATAAAAATAGATGAAAATGGGGATAATGATTGTTTTCAAACATTTGGTGGAACACTTACGGATGAAGGTCGTTCTGTTCAACAAACTTTGGATGGAGGATATATTATCACAGGACGAACACGTTCTTTTGGAAGTGGATGGGAGGATGTGTATCTAATAAAAACATATTTAGAATGTAATGGAACAAACACATCAACCATCGAACTACCAACCCCAACATCAAAACGAGAATTGATAAAAACAACCAACATTCTAGGACAAGAAAACACAACCATTAAAAATCAACCATTGATAGAAATCTATGATGATGGTTCGACTGAAAAAAAGATAGTGTTAGAATAGGTATCAACCTAAAAGTCCCCTCTTACTCAACCGTACCTAACTTGTCAGAGAGGGATGAATTGGACTTCCTTAATTACTTTATAGAATTCACAGTAACAGTTTCTTCATCCAATTTGAATAATTATTTCTATTCAGAACATCAACAATATTTATACGACACCATTAAAGAACTTTACGGAAAAGGATTGGGATATAGAAAGATTTCCAATTGGTTTAATGAACGAGATATCAAAACTCCAAGGGGAGGTGAGTTTAAAGGGAATTATGTTTTTTCAATTTTAAAGAAAGGAAGAATCAGGGAAGAGAGAATCAATCAGGAATCCAAATGGGAGATTAAAAATGTGAAGTTAAAAATTCATTAGATTTGTAACATGAAACATCTATATATAATATTATTCGTTTTACCATTGATGGGGTTTGGACAAGAATGGGAACAAATTTATACTTTATCACCAGAATATGAAACAGGTGTTTATGTACAAGAAAAAAATAATGAGGGATATTTAGTTTATGGTTCGATATATAATAATGAAACAACATCTCAAAGTCTAGGGAGTATATATTTATTAAATACAGATGGTTTTGGAAGTGAAGTGTCGTTACAAATAGGTGATGAAATAAATGGTTTAAGTATTAATGATATAGATCAAACTATTGATGGAGGACATGTTATTTTTGGAACAATATCAATGTCTCCTCCTCTACCAGGTGGATATACCCCAGATGTTTGTATTATCAAAATGGATGATAGTGGGAATGAAGAATGGACACAAACTTATGGGTACGGTTATAGTGGTGGTTTAGAACAAAATCCAGATGGAGGGTATGTTTTTATAGTTAATAAAACAAATTATCCTTTCGACTATGGAGGGTTTATGTTTAAAACTAATTCTACAGGAGACACTATTTGGACTCAACAATTAAATGAAAATGGTGGATTACATTCAATTCAACCAACTTTAGATGGAGGTTATATTATTATTGGGGAAACGATGTTACAGTCACCAACAGATGAAAATATATCATTGTATAAAACAGATGAAAATGGAAACATAGAATGGGTTAAAAACTTTGGAACATCAACTTACTATGAGAATGGATATAATGTAATATCTACCATAGATGGAGGGTATATTATTAGTGGTACTAGAGAAATATATCCATTGACAGATAAGGATATTTATATAATTAAAACAGATGAAAATGGGGATGAAGAATGGTCTCAAACTTATGACGGATCAGGAGGAGATGACTGGGGTTATATTCAACAAACAATAGATGGAGGATATATTCTTTATGGACAAACCATTGTTTCTCAAGATGATCAAAATTCAGATGTATACTTAATTAAGATTGATGGTAGTGGAAATGAAGTTTGGTCTCGAACTTTTGGTGATATTAATAATGAAATAAGATTTGATATGTGTTCACATCTCGATCAGACAAGTGATGGGGGATATGTACTTACAGGAAATAGTTTTTACAATTTTGACAGTAGTAATACTTATATGATAAAAACAAATGAATGGGGAAGTATTACATCAACTATCGAACTACCAACTCCAACATCAAAAAGAGAATTAGTAAAAACAACTAACATTCTAGGACAAGAAAACACAACCATTAAAAATCAACCATTGATAGAAATCT
>CAYTPF010000222.1:0-3021 GCA_964439775.1 uncultured bacterium
TCAAGTCCCGACTTCAGCACATTCAAATAAAGGACTCATACATATGAAGTATAATTTTTTAAAAATTGTTTTATTCTCATTTATTTTTTCGAACAACATAGAATCTATAAATAAAATGTTTTTAGAAAAGCAATATTTAGAAGCTGATATTGCTATTTTAAAATTAATTGATTCTGATAATACAAATGCTTCTTATTTTGAATTATCATCTAAAATAAATTTAAAATTAGATAATTTAAGTTTAGCGAATAGCTCAATCAATAAGGCTATTGAATTGGATCCAAGTAATGATTCCTATAGAGAGTTTTGGGATACTTTGAATGATATGCGTTCTTTATTAAGTGAAGCTCAAAAATCTTTTGAAAATGGTTTTGTAGATGAAGCTTTGGAATCATATTCTAAATTAATAAAAAAATATTCTAATTTTGCTCTGGGTTATTATAATTATGGTATGATCTATTATAGAATTGAAGATTATGATAATGCAGTTTTTAATTTAACTGAAGCAAAGAGATTAAATCCATTTAATGATAAATATAAGCAGGCAATTAATAATATAGCTGCGAAATTAACACAAAGGGGTAATGAGGAGTATAGAAGAATGGAATATGAAACTGCTCTGTCTTACTATAAGCAAGCAAATAAATATTACCCTGAATATTCTGAAGCAAGATTTAAATCAGCATTGATATTAAATAAATTGTCTGATTTCAATAGTGCTAAATCAGTTTTGTTAACTAATATAAGTTATGATTCTAGTCATTTGCAATCTTATAAGTTATTGGGAGATATGTATAATAAATTAGGAATAATTGATAGCGCAATTTATTATTATAAAAGTGCTGTTAAGATAAATTCGAATTATGACAAAGCTCATTTTGCACTAGGCAAGGCTTATATAAATACTGCAGATTATGATAAGGCAGAAGATGCTTTTGAAAGCGCTATAAAATCAAACTCAAAATATGCAAAAGCTTATGAAAATTTAGGAGCTATTTTATCAATAAAGGGTAATAATCTTAAGGCAATTGAAAATTATAAATTAGCAATATTAAATGATCCAAATAGCTTTCAAGCATTATCTAAAATGGCATCTTCTTATAATTTTTTAAAGAAATATAATGAATCTAGAGAAGCTGCAAAAAAATCTATTGATATTAAGTCAAAAAATGCATTCGCATATTTTGAATTAGGTGTAGCTGAAAAGGGGCTAGGGAATATTGTCGCTGCCAAATCTGCATTTGAAAAGGCTTCAAAAGATAAAAAATATAGAAAAAGTGCAAAATATGAACTAACTCTTATAGAAAAAGGTTTATAGTTTGATTAGAGCTGTTATTTTTGACTTAGATAATACATTGTTGGATTTTATGGCAATGAAATCTTTTGCTATTAAGGCTGGTGTAAGAGGTATGATCGAAGCTGGTTTGAACCTTGATAGTGATATCGCTTATAATAAAATTGTAGAAATTTATGAAACCAAAGGTTACGAATATCAAAAAGTTTTTGATGATTTTATAATTAATGAAACTAAAGAAACTAATTATAAAGTACTGGCATCGGGAATATCAGCATATAGGAAAGCTAGAGAGGCGTCATTGGCTCTATATCCAAATGTAAATTCTACTTTAATTAAGTTGATTAAGATGGGGATGTTGGTTGGTGTTGTATCTGATGCTCCAAGCAGAGAAGCTTGGATGAGAATTTGTCAATTAAATTTGCATCATATTTTTGATTCTGTTGTGACTTTTAATGATACGGGTTATACAAAACCATCATCAAAGCCTTTTAAAAAAATCTGTGAAAATTTAAATATTTTACCACAAGAAGCATTAATGCTTGGAGATTGGCCTGATAGAGATGTAGTGGGTGCTAAAAAAGTAGGTATGTATACAGCTTTTGCTAGGTATGGAGATACGTTTAATACTCAAAATTCTAATGCTGATTATGACCTAGATGATATATCAGAATTAATTGATATAATTAAAAAGGAAAATAATAATTGATTTTTATTGGAAATGACATTGTCGAAATTTCTAGAATAAAAAAAACTATAGATAATTATAAACATTCATTTTTAAATAAAATTTTTTCAGAAGAAGAAATTAGTTATTGTATTAATAAAGCATCTCCAGAAATACATTTTGCAGGCAAATTTGCAGCCAAAGAATCAGTATTTAAAGCAATCATGCAGTATGATAGTTCTATAAATGTTTACCTAAAAGATATTACTATTATTAATGATAAAGATCTAAAACCGTATGTTAAAATAAGTGATAAAATTCCATTAACAAGTAATATTCAAATTTCAATATCTCATACAAATTCATATGCAACATCAGTTGCTTTGTTATATCTATGATAAAAAAACTTTATATTAAAAATTTAGCTATTATAGATGAAGTATGTCTTGAATTTGAAAATGGTCTCAATATCATTACTGGGCAAACTGGCTCTGGGAAATCAATAATTATAAATGCTATAGATTTATTATTAGGTTCTAATTTTAGTAAAAATTTAATTAGAACTGGGGAGAGTAGCTGTGTGGTTGAAGGTTATTTTTTATTAAATAAATTTGAATATAATATTAGAAGAGTTTTTTATAAAAATAGCGCATCAAAAGCATTTTTAAACGAGATGCCTATAACTTTAAATGAAATTAAAAAAATTTCTGAAAAATTAGTAGATTTTCATGGACAGCATAATCATCAAAAACTATTAGATATTGCAAATCATATAGAATGTTTAGATGCTTATGGTAATTATGCTGAAGATCTTAAACATATTTCTGATTTGTATTTAAAAATCAATTCATTAAATAAAAAATTAGATGAGACTATCATAAAACAAAAAAATATTTTTGAAAAAAATGAATTAAATAATTTTCAATTGGAAGAATTATCAAAATACAATTTAAAAGATGGTATTGATATTGATGTGGAATCTAATTATAGTACTTTAATAAATATAAAAGAAATAAAAGAAGATTTAGATAATTTTTTTAATGACTTTGATATTCATGAT
>CAYTPF010000223.1:0-3001 GCA_964439775.1 uncultured bacterium
CCAGCAATACTAACCATATAGTGAGTTTTTAATTTATTCAATTTAGGTAATTTTTTATTACAAAATTGCTTTACTCCTACATTTGCCAATCCTATAGCATTTAACATACCAACACCAGCTTGATGAATTCTAGGATGTGGATTCCCTTTTCTAGCCTTGACTGTAATAGATTTTGTTATAACACATCCAATTTTTTCAATATCAATATTTTCTGCAATTTCATCACCATATCCAAATGTACCGCTAGCAGCAAATATTGGTGATTTAAAAATAACATCTTTAACTTGGAAATCTAACATTTTTCTCTCTTGTCAAGCCGATCACACCAAATCAAATATTTATTTAAATCTTTAATAAAAGCTATTGGATGTAGAAAAACAAACTTCCATCCTTCAGGGTATGCCGTAGTCAATCTCCAATCTATATATTTAAATGACAATCTTCTCATAGATAAAAGCAATTTAACTTTGATAATTATCTGATCAATCATTTTAATTCTCTTATTTTAATTTTCATTCCAGGCTTTAAAATATTTGCACCATTTTCAAGGATGTTTTTATTATCATTATATAAAAGAACCCATGCATAAGGATCATTCAATTTATCTTGTGATATTCCCCAAAGCGTCTCACCATAAGAAATTATATGATCATTATAAATTATTGAACTATCAAATAACTGATCAGTTTTTATTTTTATAATTGTATAAGGATAAATTAATTCCTTGGTACCATTTAAAATTGCAAGATTCCAACTAAAGATACTATCAACCATTGATGTATTATTGAAATACATCTTTGAAATTTCTTCTAATGTTTGATCTTTTAATATGATATGGTCACTCCAATTTATAATGTTTTGAACTTCATATGTTTGCTTGATAATCTCATCTTGTAATGGCTGTACATATTCAATTTTAAGCGAGTCAATTCTCTCATCAATTCTTTTTTCAAAAAATTTAGTATTATTAGTATCATTTTGTATATTCATACTATCAATATTTGCAACAGAGATTAATTGTTTTAATTGCATATCAATCGATGAATCACTTTCAGAAGAATCTAGTATACCGTCTAAAATTGGAAGAGGTGGAAATTGGCTTAATTGCATCTTAATCAATGAGTCATTTTCTAAGGTATCTAAATTATAAACTTCATTAGCTATATTTAAAGTATCAATAATAGTGATTGTATCTTTAATCGCCTTTTCAATTATATCGATCCTATTTTTTGATCTAGAAAAAAAATCGGAATTAGGAAAACTATCAATTAAAGCTTTATAATATTTTTGAGAATTAGATATATCATTTAAATAATAATCATATATAAATGCAGCCGAATACAATGCCTTAGAATTATCATAAATCTCAGACAGCATAACAAACTTCCTTGCAATTGAGTCTGGATTAGAATCAATATAGCTCCACAAACTATCACTTTTCGCTTCAAATAAATCAACATCATCTATTTCTATTTCAATCCCTTGCAAAGCCTTTGAAAACTTGTTATTTGGATATTCTTTGATAAGTTTAGATTCCCATAAAATCGAATCTTTCACAGTATTTGATAAAATATAAATAGCTTGAGGTGTAAATTTTGAATCAGGGTGTTTGTCATATAAATATTTAAATTTAGCTTCAGCTGAATCTAATTGCTGAAAATCAAAATATAAAATTTCGCCCATAGCAAATATCAAAGAATCAATCGTTCCTTTAATAACTACAGATGATAAGTTTTCATCTTCAAAATCTGGCATTTGAATATTAGGATTTGAATATCCAGCTAAACCAGGACCAAATCCTCCAATATTCATACCTAAATCAATAGACATATCAACTTTCTCTTCTTCATCAATAGTAATTTCTACAACACTCGTATCGCCAGCCTGCTGAGAATTAAATATTTTATTCAAGCCTTGATATTTATCAATTGTATTCTTTAAATCAATTGAATTATCTAAATAAATTGAGCGAGAATATTCAATTTTAACATTTGAAAAATATTCTTTAGCCTTATCTAAATCCCATTCATTAGTTAAATAATACAACCCTAATAAGTAATGAGCTTCTGCAGTTTCTTTTTTCTTTGAATTATTTTCAACAATATATAACAAATTCTGCCTAGCTAAATCATATTTTTTCTCGAATAAAAGTATTTTTACTTTTTCTAATTCTAAACTCAAATAAATTTGCTCATAATCTGATCTTGCTAGCAATTTATCAATATCATTTCTTACAATTTCTAAATTACCGAGCTCTCTATTATATTTCAACCACTTGAGTTTGGACTCATATTTCAAATCATTAGTTTGCGCATAATTATTTAATTTATCTAAAAAGTAAATTGTTTTATTTTTATCATTATTAGATTCCGATATCTTGACTAATTTTTCGTATATTGAACTCTTCTTAGAATCTCTTTTCACATAATCAATAGATTTTTCAAAGAAATCATATGCATTATTATAAAGTTTGCTTACAAGATCTATTTCACCAAGTATTGTATATTTTAAAAAGTTATGACTATCTTTAAACTCATCATTATTTTTAAATGAATTAATATAAGCTAAAGATGAGTCAATCTTATTTTGTTTTAAAAATGTATATGATAACCATAATTTTGTATCAATCAATAAATTACTATTGGGATATTCTAAAAGTAACTTTTTGAAAAATTTTTCGGAATATTCATAGTCACTCTTAACAAAACTAGCCTTACCAATTAAAAAATATGAATCGTCAATCCATTCGCTATCTGGATGATTAGTTATAACTTTTTGACTTTTTTCTATAGATTGAGCTAGAAGTTTTTTTGCTTGTTGAGGGATGTCAGCACCATCATCCTTATTTGATTTATCAATTAAGATTTCTGCATCATCATATGATTTTTTTGCATTATAGAAAGTATTGAAATATGCACCACAATTTGATAGAAATACTAAAAAGATTAGATATATTATATAAAAATTAATATTCATTATTTTTTATATAAATTAATTAATA
>CAYTPF010000224.1:0-2981 GCA_964439775.1 uncultured bacterium
AAAATGTTACAATACCAATGAACCAACAATAAAATGAAAAAATCCAAAAGTAATTATTATATACAATTCTAAACAGAATTCTTATAGCAATCAAACCAAAAATCATAGAACTCATAAAACCAAAAAATAGTTGTAAGAGTGAATAATTGCCTACATTAATTAAATCATCAACCTGTAATAAACCTGCACCCGCTAAAACTGGAATAGCCATAAAGAATGAAAACCTTGCTGCATCTTCACTTTTAATTCCTAGTAAAAGTGCTGTAGCTATTGTTATCCCAGATCTAGATATCCCCGGTAATAAAGCCAAAACTTGAGACAATCCAATGATTAATGCAAAAACAAAACTAATCTCAGTGATTTTATTTTTACTAAACCTTGTAAGAAAAAGACAAATTCCTGTAATAATAAAGAAAAAAGAAACATAAAGAAGACTATCAAATATTTGAGTCAAGCTATCCTTAAATAAAATTCCTATTATTGATGCTGGAATTGTTGCAATTAGAATCTTAGCTATAAAAATTTGACTTGATTTATCTTTTTTAAAAATTGATTTTACAGCAAGTGTCTTTAAATCATCCCAGAAAAATATAATTATACTCAACAATGTACCTAAATGAAGTATGATCTCGATTATCAAATCAGTTGATTCAATCCCAAGTAATTTTTGAGAAAGGACTAGATGGCCTGAGCTACTAATTGGAAGAAACTCAGTAATAGCCTGAATAAAACCTAATAATATTCCCTCTATATATGTCAATTTATCATTCCCATAACTGCGATCATTCTACCTGCACTAGTACCATCACGTCTGAAGCTGTGACATTCATCTGTATCATGAGTGCAAACATCTGATAATTTTATATTTTTTTTATTTAAACTCAAATCTAACAAATCATTATTAATTTGTTTTTGAAGATTCAGCATCCATTTATTATTCTCTTTTTTTAATTTTGTATTATCCGCAAAATGAGAAGCAACATCCTCATCAACCTCATAGCAACAAGATTGAATACTTGGTCCAATCAATACCATGATATCATTTAAATTAGATTTATAATCTACCATTTTCTGAATCCCATTTGAAATAATATTACCTGCTGTACCTCTCCAACCAGAATGTATCAACCCAAAGTTTTTTCTATTATCATCATATAGAAAAATTGGAACACAGTCCGCTACCTTAAGGGTTAAAATTAAATCTTTTTTTGAGGTTATTAGACCATCTACATCCGAATAAACACCCTCTTTCTCTACATCTTTCACAACACAGGAATGAACCTGATTGGGAATTGCTATTTTCTTTGAATTAGAAAATTCTTTAACAATATCATTTATATTTTTATTATTCGGATTAGTATTTAAATAAGCACCTATTTTATCTAAGAAAAAATTTGAAAAATTATAGATTATTTTATAAAAATATTATTTTTATATAAATTTTGTTTTATTATTTTACCATTTCGATCATATTTAATTTCAAGACCTTCTTTTTTATTATTTTTATTATACTCTCCTTCTAAAGACTTAATCCTTAAATACTTGAAAACATCATTATTACCTAAAAATTATCTATTATATCTCTAGAAAAAAGATTAGAAAATAAACAAAGAAGAAATAAAAGAACCAGATTTTTAGTATAATTCATATACTTAATATAAAAAAATGGATTAGCAGTCTCAAATGCATTAAATTTTTGTTTATTTATAAAAAATTTTGATTATATAGGATATCAATAAAACCGTAATTTAAGATATAATTTTATAATTTTTATGTTTGATACAAATAAAGATCTATTAACACTACAAAATAAACTGAATAACCACCCAGTATATGAATCTATTCAAACAATAGAGGATCTAAGATGTTTTGTTGAGCATCATATATACTCAGTCTGGGATTTTATGTCTCTAGTAAAATATCTACAACATCATATTGCACCTGCAAGCTATCCATGGTTTCCAAATGCAAATGGTAATCTAAGAAGATTTATTAATGAAATTGTTTTAGAAGAAGAGTCAGATGAAACATTAATTGAAGGTCAGCATCTTAGTCATTTTGAAATTTACCAACAAGCTATGGAAGAAATAGGCGCTAATACGTCTACATCAAAATCTTTTATAAATACTGTAAAAAATAGTAACCTAGAAAAAGCTTTAGAACTATCGATTCCATTGCCAGCAAAAAAATTCATAGAGACTACATTTAATTTTATCAAATCAGATCAATTACATATAATCGCATCTGCATTTACTTTTGGTAGAGAAACCATTATCCCCAAAATGTTCATTTCAATTCTAGATAAACTAGGAGTAAGAGATAATGAGTGTCCAACATTTTATTATTATATAAAAAGACATATAGAGGTTGATGATGAAAAACATGGACCAATGGCATTAAACTTGATCAATACAATCTGTAATGATAACAATGAAATGAAAAAAGATGTATTTGATACCGCAATTATTGCTATGCAGGCTAGATTAAATTTCTGGGATGGTGTTTTAGAGGCTATCAAAAGTAAAAAACTTATCAATGTTTAAGTTTCTTAATAATATTACCATCTGAATCATAATAAATCCATTCTCCAATTCTTTTATTATTTTTAAAGCCTCCTTTAAAACTAATTTCTCCATTTTCAAAATATGAAATTCTAGTGCCATCTAACTTTCCATTTTTATAATTTTTTTCATAATGGATATTTCCATTCTTATAATAATAAGTCCATTTTTGATGTCTTAAATTATTTTTATAAGATCTAATTTCTTTTATGGCACCATTAGAATAATACTTTTTTTCAATTTTTGTAGACATAGACTAATAATCAAATACCAATCTAACAGCAATAACAAACAAAGTCATTTTAAACAATTTTTTAAATAATTTTTCAGGAATCATTCCTAAAACTTTTTTACCAATATTTGTACCAATAAATACAGCTATGATTAGTGGTAATAATATTTTGTATTCATTTATGTAAT
>CAYTPF010000225.1:0-2966 GCA_964439775.1 uncultured bacterium
TATTTATAAAAGTACTGATGAATTTATTAATGATGATGATGATATAACGGTTGTTACTAATACTACTTATATAGAAAATTTTGAAATTACTGAGACTATTTTCTATGCAGTTACCGCAATCGATTATAGTGGTAATGAAAGTAGTTTTTCTAATATCATTGAGGTCGAAACTCAATTAAGAAATCAAACTATTAACATAAACCCTGGTTATGTTAATTTAGTTTCTATTAATGTTCAATCAAGTTTAAATTTTTCAGATATAATGGTAGATATGGAAGAAGATGTTGTAGCTTGGGATACAGAAGGGAATTTTTATTATCCATCATTAGGTTTGAATCAGATATCCACTATAAATCCTTTACAAGGATATGCAGCTATGCATTGGAATCCAAATCCTAGAGAAATAGAAGTTGTTGGCTATCCAGTGTATCCATTTCAACCTATTTATTTAAAAGCATATCAAATCAATATGGTGCCATTTTTACCTCAAGATATTCTTCCTTCTGATGATGTATTTTTAGATTATGATAATCAGATATTATTTGTGATGAATGATTTAGGACAGGTTCGAATTCCATCTTTTGGTATTTCTCAAATTAATTCTTTATATCCAGGCGATGCTTATAAAATTTTTACGAATGGATCTCAAGATATAAATTTTTATTATCCTCAAATTAATTTGAATAGAAATGAAAATGATAATTTTGTAGATGAAAATTCTAATTTAGAACTAGAATATTATCAAACTTCATCAACTGGTATAGGATATCCAATTGTAATTGAAAATATAATAGGTGAATTTGAAATTGGAGATGAAATCGCTGCATACGATGGAGATAGAGTTGTAGGTGCTACTAAAATCATAGATAATGATGGACCTATAGCTATAACTGCATGGCAATCAATCAAATACGGTTCTTTTGAGCTTTTAGGTTATGAAATTGGTAATCAAATAGAATTAAGTATATGGAAAAAGTCAAACGATAAAGAAGTTAGTATGAAATTAAATTTAAATACGGATAAGTATGGTTATGCACCATTGATTTTTGGTACAGCTGAGATTTATGATGAATTATCAATACCTTTAGATTTTTATTTGGGATCAGCATATCCTAATCCATTTAATCCTATAACTACAATTGATTATGGTCTAAGTGACAAGGTAGATGTTAAAATGTCTATCTATTCAATTGATGGTAGATTAATAGATATAATAGTAAATGAAAATCAAAATATAGGTAATTATAGAGTTGACTGGGATGCAAGTAAATACTCAAGTGGATTATATATTGTTTATTTTACGGCGGGAAGTTTTTCAGTTACTCAAAAGTTAATGCTTATTAAATAATATTTTTCAAGAGTTATATTTTTAATTTTTTTAGAGGCCGTTTTTTTTTATAAATTTATTTATCGGATAACCCTATAATATGACAACTATTACACAAGATATTGAACAACATAGTATTAATGTCTGTAAGGCATTAATGCTTGATACAGTCAGAAAAGCAAATTCTGGTCATTCTGGTGGCCCTCTTTCTGCACTTGATTTTACTTATGTTTTATATAAAGATTTTATGAGATTTGATCCTGATGATCCAAGTTGGTTTAATAGGGATCGATTTGTAATGTCTGTAGGTCATTTATCTGCATTGCAATATGCAATGTTAACATTGGTCGGATGGCTTGACATAGATGATTTAAAAAGCTTTCGTCAGCTACATTCAAGAACGCCAGGTCACCCTGAAAGAGGTGATGTCCCAGGTGTTGAGGCAACCACTGGTCCTTTAGGTCAGGGAGTTGGTAACGCGGTTGGTATGGCTGTTGCAGAATGTATTTTAAGACAGCAGTTTGGTGATAATTTAGTTGACCATTATACATATATGCTGCATGGTGATGGAGACATCCAAGAACCAGTAGCACAAGGTGCAATAGCAATAGCTGGTCATTGGGGTCTTGGGAAATTAATTGGATTTTATGATGCAAATGATGCTCAGATTTCAGGCAAGGTATCTCGTTCAGATACGACAGATTATGTGAAATTTTATGAATCAAATAATTGGCATGTACAGAAAATTGATGGACACGATAGAGATGCAATTAGAGATGCAATACGTCGTGCTCAAATGGAGGTAGATAGGCCTTCTATAATAATTGGGGAAACAATAATGGCAAATGGTGTTGCTACGATGGAACATGATCATAATACTCATGGTATGCCCCTTCCAGAAGATGAAATAAAAGCTACTAAAATTAAGTTTGGACTAGATCCTGAAGAATCTTTTCAATTGCCTGATGAAGTACTATCAGAATTTAGAGCTAGCTATGATTATGCTAGAAAAGAAGTAGAGTCTTGGAAAAATCTTTTGAATCAGAAGCTATCTGACCATGATTTTGAAAGTAAATGGAATGCAATGATGAATACATCTATTCCTGATATAGAGTGGCCTACCTATGAACCAGGGACTAATCTTGCTACTAGAAAAGTATGGGGTCATGTTATTGAAGCATTAGCTCATAAAATGCCTGCCTTAGTTGGAGGATCTGCAGATCTTGAGCCATCAAATAATACTGGTGGTTTTGCTAAAATGGTAGGGGATTTTAATAGAGATAATCTAGCAGGAAGAAACTTCGCATATGGAGTTAGAGAGTTCCCTATGGGAACGATAAACAATGGTATTGCACAGCATGGTGGTTTGCTTCCTTTTGGAGCAACATTTTTTACATTCTCAGATTATGAAAGACCTGCTATTAGGCTTAGAGCTCTTCAGGGATTACCTGTAATCACAGAATATACGCATGATTCAATTTATGTTGGTGAAGATGGACCAACGCACCAGCCTATTGAGCATCTTATGGCTGCACGTACAATTCCGAATTTGCTTGTATTGAGACCAGCAGATGCAAATGAATCTGTTGTAGCATGCAAAATAGCACTGGAGCAAAAAAATAGACCATCATTAGTTCTG
>CAYTPF010000226.1:0-2959 GCA_964439775.1 uncultured bacterium
TCGAATCCTACTACCTCGACTTTAAGTTAGAAGCCTCTTTTATAGAGGCTTTTTTATTTTTTATATTTGTCTATAAAATTAAAGATTCTAATAAACATATCATTGTAGTCTTCAGTTAAAAAACCATGACCTGAATTTGGATATGTTACAACTTCATGAGGAATGTTTAAAGAAGCTAATTTTTTAGGGAAGCTAGTATTACCACTTGAATCTAAAAATTGATCTTTTTCACCAAAAGTGATAAATATTGGGGGATCATTTGAATCTAAATATTCAGAAGGACACCAGGCTAACAAAATTGAATCTGCTTTATTTTGATTAGTTACTAATGATTGTCCAACATTTCTCCACCATTGATTATGATGATTTTTGAGATTATGATAGATTTCATTACAATTATCTCCTCCACCCATTATATTAATTGTTGCAATAATATTTAATGAATCTGAAAAAGACTTTTCAGGCTCATTACAGTTTTGTGCAACGGATAAAAATGTTGACATGTGTGCTCCAGCTGATGCTCCTGCTAATACAATATTATTTAAATCTAATTGAAATTTATTATTGTTTCTAAGTAAATAAAGTAAAGCTTTCCTATAGTCTTTGGTTGCTTTAGCAACTCCTTCTTTTTTTGTATAATTTAAATTAACTACATTATAGCCCTTTTGAAGAAAAGGTGAGATGTAGTGCTCATGTTTTCTTTTATCACTAAAGTACCATGCACTTCCATGTGCAAAAATAATTGTGGAAGGTTGCTTACCAGCTAATCTTACATTATGACTATCTTTACTAACATACTCATGCCCTCTAAGGTAAATGTCCATATTTTGTGCTTCTTCTTGACCATATTGAACATCCCACCAAGTCACATAATTTGATTTGTAAAAAATAGGTTTAAATTGTGCCTCATCCTGAATTTTATGGTCACATGCAGAAAATAAAAAAAGTAGTATAAATAGCAGTCTTATCATTTTGGTTAATTTTTATATGTTATAATATATTAAGATATATTGTTATTAATAATAACTAATCCATCCTGCTTTGGGAGCAGGGGGCCGTAGGTTCGAATCCTACTACCTCGACTTTAAGTTAGAAGCTTCTTTTATAGAGGCTTTTTTGTTTTGTAGATTTATTCCATGCTTAAAGATTTAATAATTAGACCTTATAATGCATCAGATCAAGAAAGCTGGCTTAAGTGTCGGTTAGTTTCATTCCATGATTCTGCATATTACGATGATGTTTATACTAAAAAACCTATATTTGATAATTTAAGTTTAGAATTAGTAGCAGAAAAAGATGGTAAAATCATTGGTATACTTGATTTAGAGAAAGATAATAAGGATGGTAGTATTTGTTACTGTAAATCTGGAACAGGGGCAATGATATGGACTATTGCTATTTTACCTGAGTATAGAAGATTTGGCATAGCAAGTCAGTTAATTTTACAAGTTGTAAATTGGGCAAAAAGTAAAGATATCGATTTCATAGAAGCCTGGACAAGGGATGATAAATGGGTGCTCAATTGGTATGAATCAATAGGCTTTTCTAGATTCCATTCATATTGGCACATTTATTTTAAAGGTGACAATGCTAAATCTTTATTTGAAAGTAAAGATAAAGATATCTCTATGCAATCAGTGTTTGCTCATTCTAATAAAGACCCTAAAACTCTAGATCAAAAAAAAATAGATAGATTTTATAAATGCTCTGGGTATAAATTAGATATAACTAATAACTAATTCATCCTGCTTTGGGAGCAGGGGGCCGTAGGTTCGAATCCTACTACCTCGACTTTAAGTTAGAAGCCTCTTTTTTAGAGGCTTTTTTGTTTTTAAATTTTCTTATGTCTAATTCTCCAAAAGTAGAACGTAAACTAGCTGCAATAATGTTTACAGATATTGTTAATTATTCAAAGATTATGAATAAAAGTGAAAAAAATGCATTAGAAATTCTTGACATTCATGATGAGTTATTAAATGAAGCCATATTGCAATTTGATGGTAATCTTATAAAAAAAATGGGTGATGGTAATTTAATTGAATTTAAATCAACATTAGATGCAGTAAAATGTGCAATAAACCTCCAACAAAAGATAAAAAATAATAAAAATAATTTTCATATACGTATTGGTATACATATAGGTGATATTATTATCAAGGATAATGATATTTTTGGTGATGGTATTAATGTAGCTAGTCGAATTATAAATTTTGCTGATTCAGGTGAAATTTGTTTGTCAAAAGAAGCATCCATTACATTAAAAGGACAAAATGAAATTTTAACTGCCTCTATAGGTACTCATGAATTAAAAAATATTGCAGGGAAATGGGATTTACATCGTGTTTTTATAAATCAAGAAGATTTTAAAAAATGGTCAGAAAAAAATTACTTAGATAATAAATATAATAAAGGGGAAAATAAGCAATTAAAAAAACTTATAAAAATTTGTGGTTATATTGTTGTCTTTTTTATTTGTTTTAATTTTTTCACCAATCAATATATAAAGTATGCAAATAAAAAAAACATTTCAAATTTAGAGGTTTTAGTTAAAGATTTACATAGATACGCATTTGATGAATTAGATAATGATTTAATTATTAAAAATAATCAATTAACAATTGCCATCAATTTACATTATTTATTTTCAAGTGGTAGTACAGATTTAATGAAAGATGAGCATCATAAATATGGAGGACCTACAAAATATATTTCATCAATGGTTAATATTATAAATGAATTTAATGGTAGTACTGAAATAAGGGTACATTCTGATAACATAGAAATCGCAAAAGGTTTGCATAAAAAATTTGGTGCAAAAAGTAATAATGAATTTACTGCTAAACGAGCAGCTTCATTATTTGATTCAATGATTGAAAATGGCTTGAATTTACATGGAAATAAATTTAAGTTTACATTTTGGGGTTCTACTATACCTTTTGGATTTGATCCAATATATAAT
>CAYTPF010000227.1:0-2918 GCA_964439775.1 uncultured bacterium
ATAATAAAGTACACCATCAACTTCGTATGCACGATGTCTTATGTGTTCAGTGCCTGTTTTAGAACAGGTATCAACTTGAGGAGTTGATGAAAGGTTATAATTTGTTCTTCTTTTACGTCCTCGAGTTTTCGATTGTTTTCGTTTTGGTACAGCCATGTTTAGTCCCTTTTATTATTCAAAAATATTAATACTATATTAAATATATTAATATTCAATTATTACAATTTAAAAATAGATTTGTTTTTAAAACAAGTTTCCCTTTATATATTATAGGTAAAAATATTCTGAATTGGTTTTTTACCCTTAACGTTAATATAAGTTAAAATTTTATTAATATTAAAAATACTAAGAAAAATTGAAATTATGTAAGATAATAGAATTAAAATGACAAAAATGATTGTATAATTTGAAATTAGATTAAAAATATCTTCTGGATTTCTAAAGGAATCAGTATTGAAAAGAAATAATTCTAAATTATGCCAAAAATTAATAAAATATTGTCCACAAAGGAATTTTATAAAAATGTAGTTTATAAAAAATATAGTTGATATAAAAATTGTAAAAATTAGTGTTAGCATAATATTAAAAATAGAATAAATAAATATCTTTATAAGTTTAGACCATGTTAAAGAAAAACATTCAGTTATAGTCGTAAACGCATCACCACCATTAAATGTAAAAATAATTGAGCTAAAATGTAAAGATATAAAAAGAGAAGTAAAAATATAAATACTAACTAAACCAAAGATGAATATTAATATATAAGATAAACTAAAAAATAAAGTTCCGCCATATATTGTTTTAGCAAATGAAATCAAAAAAAAATTCAATGTAATAAATAATAATAATAATGAAATAATTAAAACATTTGGCAATAAAATCGAATATAGATTTTGATTTACAAATTTATAACTCTCAGTAAAAGAATAATTAAAATTACCTTTAATCTCCTCCAATACTGTTTTATTATTAATAGAATCTATTATAGTAAGAATAACTATAAAGATTAAAGATAAAAATATTAAGTAGGGGACTGGATAAATATTATTATGGTTTGAATTATTTAAGTTAAAAAATAAAATAATCAAAATTGATGAAAATGGTATATAATTTATAACGTACTTAAATTTGATACCCATTTTAATAGATATCAATAAATCTAAAATTGAGAAATTTAAATTGATAGGTGTGAATATATTTTTACTAAACTTATTTATTTCTAACACGATCTATCCAGGTATCTTTGTCCCAAAAACTTTTAATTTCATTCTGGATTTTTTGTGCAGTTTTTTTAGATTTGAAATGTCCTATTCTAACTCTATACCATGTCTTTTTTGTTTTTGATATAAAAGTTTGCTCAATATATGCATCATAACCATTATCAACAGCCTTTAATTGATCTTTCTTCGCTAATTCTAAAGAAGCTCTAGAAGATAATTGTATAGTCCATCCGCTAAATTTATTTGCATTAACTTTGTGTTTAACTTGAGAAGTATGACTTTTATTTTTAGTTGTACTAGACACAGTATCAGATACAGAACTTATTGAGGTACTATCGATATTTACTATAGTATCATTATCATTAGTTGTTGCAAGTTGGTTAAGGGCTTCATCAGAAATGATTTTTTGAGGTTTAGCTTTTATTTGTTCTGCTACAGCTACATAATATAATTCAATTAACTCTAACTCTAAATCATTAGTATCTCTAATTGAAACGTATAAGTCATAATTCCCTTTAATATCAGGAGTGAATAGAGCTTTTTCTCCAATTGGCTCTAAACTATAATCACTATTGTCAGGATGATTCCCAATCCACCATTGATAAACTACATTGTTATTATATGAATTAGTAGTAGAGAAACTTACTTTGGAGGTTTTGCCAATAGTTATTTTCTTTCTTTCTATTTCTTTATTAGAACATGAGAAAAACAGAAGAATTAAAAATATATTTAAAATTTTATAGAAAATATTAATTGGCATAAAATTGCTTATTTATTTGCTATAAGTTCACTATTTGTAAAGAAAAAAGCAATTTCTTTTTTAGCATTTTCATCTGAGTCTGAGCCGTGCACAGCATTATTTTGGATATTTGTGGCAAAGTCTTTTCTAATTGTACCATCAGCAGCTTCATCAGGATTAGTTGAACCAATAGTTTCTCTCCAAGAATTAACAGCATTTTCTTTATTTAGTGCTAAGACCATACATTGACCAGATGACATAAAATCTGTTAATTCACCATAAAATGGTCTATCTTTATGAACTTCATAAAAGCCTTCAGCTTGCTTTTTTGAAAGTTTTACTAATTTAGCCCCTATAATTTCAAAACCAGCTTTTAAAATTCTATCATAAATCATACCTGTATGTTGATTTTTTACAGCATCAGGTTTTATAATTGCGAAAGTAAGATTATTCATTTAAACTCCTTATGTTAATTTTTTAATAATTTTTGCATTAAACTACCTAAATCAGATGGACTCTCACAAACATGAATTCCAGCATCTTTTAGAGCTTCCATCTTATCATCAGCAGTCCCTTTACCACCAGAAACAATTGCTCCTGCATGACCCATCCTTCTACCTGGTGGGGCAGTTCTACCTGCTATAAAAGAAACTACTGGTTTCTTGAAGTTATTTTCTTTTATCCATTCAGCAGCTTCTTCTTCGGCTGTTCCACCAATTTCACCTATCATAACTACACCATCAGTAGAATCATCCTTTGAAAAAAGTTCTAATAAATCAATAAATGTAGTACCAATTATAGGGTCACCTCCAATACCGATACATGTAGATTGACCTATTCCTAATTCACTTAATTGATGGACAGCTTCATATGTTAAAGTTCCAGAACGTGAGATAACTCCAACATTACCAGGTTGATGTATAAAACCAGGCATTATACCAATTTTAGCTTGTTCTGGA
>CAYTPF010000228.1:0-2916 GCA_964439775.1 uncultured bacterium
CATTTCTTTCAAATGCCTCCGTTTTATTCAATGTATAACAGAAGTGACTGGCTTGTGCCTTCGGGTAATTATGAAACAATAATGGGTAATCCTAATGTTTCTGCTGAGAAAACCATAAGTTATGAAATAGGTTTGTGGCAAAGAATCAATAGGTTTATGTCTTTGGATGTAAATCTATATTATAGAGATATTTATGATTTGCTTGGTACAAAAACAATAACAACCTTTGATCAAGTAAAATATGGTTTGTATACAAATAAAGATTATGGAAATGTACGTGGTATGGAAATCAAATTTGATGTCTTATATAATAATCTAAATGTGATGACTAACTATACCTTGCAATATACAAGAGGTATTGCAGACAGTCCTACACAAGCATTCAATCGTGAAGGAAGTAGTCAAGACCCAATTAACACGTTGATTCCAATGAGCTGGGATCAGAGGCATACTTTTAATGCTTCTTTAGGTTATAATATTAAAGACTATGGATTTACTATTACGTCATATTACAATTCAGGAACGGCATACTCTTTTGAACCAATGTCGGAAAGTTCTTTGGCTGGTTTAAATCTTTTACCAAATAATAGCTATAAGCCATCAAATATATCTGTTGATTTAAGAGCGCATTATTTACTTGAAATTTCAGATTTAATTTCAGGTAAGATTGTTTTATCAGTATATAATGTATTTGATCGATTGAATGAGATGTCAGTTCACAGTGATACTGGAAGAGCATATTATAGTATTATTACAGATACAGAGCGAGCAGCATATAGAAGTACATTTTCTAATCTTGAAGATGTATATGCAAATCCAGGGATGTTTTCTGCTCCAAGACAAATTAGAATAAGTATGGAGCTAAAGTTTTGATTAAATATTTGTTAAATATCATTTTAGGTTCTCTTTTATTGGCATATAATGGCCCAGATGATGAAGCGGGTGATAAAAGTGCGACTAGATCATCATATATGGATGGAAATAGGGTATTGCTCTATTATAAAAATACTACAGAATTATCTGATTGGGCACCTGGTGGGTTGGATAATGTTTCTCTATGGCCAAATGATGGAACAGGGACAAGAATGGTTGATGGTATAGCATTGATGGTAGGAGCAAAAGTATTTATAGAAAATGATCAAAATCCAATGACCATTGACACTATCATTTTAGATAATAAAAATGAAATTAATTATAGTTTAGATCATGAGATTTACTTTCTTCAAACTAGTTACAGAGAAGAGATGGATCATAATTTTACAAATACTTTAGATTGGGGATTTTATCCAGTTTTTGGTTATTTTAATCCAACAAATAATCAAGATTATCCTGCAATGAGTGATGATCCTGCAACCTGGCCTTTACAGGGGTGGCCTTCAACTGGTAGTAGCTTAAAATGGAAAGATTATTGGGATGGAAGATTTGGAAAAGGGGTTACATATGCTGATTTGGAAACTTATTTTGTAGTTAATGATGCTATGGATTACGAGTACATTGAAGGCGATTTAAGTAATCAATATAGATATTTACCACGTCCAAATAAATTAATTCAATCTGATGCTACTTATCAAGCAGATGGGCCATGGGGCGGTGCAGGTTTGAGGATTGAAGTTAGGGGTTTTCAATGGAACAATCCTTTAGTTAGAGATGCATTGTTTTGGGAATATAATATAACAAATATTTCTGATTATAATATTACTGAAACGAGTTTTGGTTATTGGGTAGATAATGCTATTGGATCTGAGACTACAACCTCAGATGAAGTAGGTTATTTTGATACAATATTAGATTTATCATATTCTTGGGATTATGATGGGGTGGGTTTAGCTGGTGTGACTCCTGGAATTATGGGTTTTGCATTTTTAGAAAGTCCCGGAATTTCAGATGATGGTATAGATAATGATAATGATGGAATAATTGATGAAAAAAGAGATAATGATAAAGGATTATGGATTGAATGTAATACTGATACTGATTGTGGTGTAGATGATTTAGATTTATTTTATTCATTTTATAATAAAACTGTAGATGATTTAAAGCCTCATTGGTCTGGAGATGAGGATATGGATTGGATGGAGTGTGAAAAAGATGAAGAAGGAAATTGTATTATGGTTGATGGTGTTTGTATATCACCAAATGATGATGTAGGTAAAGATGGTGTTGGATTTGGAGATTTATCTTGGACTGCTCCTGATGAAGGGGAATGTAATGGTGAACCGGATTGTGAAGAGGGAGTGGGTTGCGAACCGAATTTTGGAGAAACTGATGTTTCTGAATCTGATATGATTGGACTTACAACATTTAGATTATTTCCTGTTGATGAGCATAGTCAACAAGAGGATCAAACATCATTATGGTTTTATAATGATGATGTTATGTGGGAAATGATGAGTGATACTGTATTTAATCAGTTTATTGGTACACCTGCAAATTTAGTTGAGTTGTTTGCTGCAGGTGTTTTTGAGTTAAAACAAGGGCAAACTGAAAGAGTTTCTATGGCAGAATTGCATTCATTTGATAATCTTACAGGTTCACCTGGTGGTTCTCAGATTGAACCTCCAGCTTTGTTTGATTTGAAAAAAACAGTTCAGCTAATTTATGAAACTGATTACAGATTTGCTCAACCTCCAAGAGTACCAACATTATCAGCTGAGGCAAGAGATGGTGAGGTTCTATTATCTTGGACATCTGTATCAGAGTCCTCTCGTGATCCATTTTTGCCTGATTCTTTGCAATATGATTTTGAAGGATATAAAATTTATCGTTCAACAGATAAATATTTTAGGGATGCTCAAGTTATAACAGATGGATATGGTAGTCCAATGTTTTATCAACCAATTTTTCAATGTGATAAAAAAGATGATATATATGGATTTTCTGATATTACAGTTTTTGGAACTTCATATTATCTTGGTG
>CAYTPF010000229.1:0-2888 GCA_964439775.1 uncultured bacterium
GGCCATGTTGATCATATATGGAGCCTGCATGTGTACCATGCATAGCCGCTGGAAGGCAGGACCATCGACAAGGTCGTCATCAATCCACGTAGAAGCGTTATGAATGATTGCGCGCAACGAATGCGCCCTTTCTTGTAATACCCGGATGAAGGCATTGATACCCTGCTCTGACGAGAAGTCTGCAAGCATCACCTCAATGCCTTTCAGGGGGTTGACCTTCCACTCAGGCCGGAACCTGCGACAGGTGATTACGACCTGATAACCATCAGCGACCAACCGCTGAGCGCAATGCAAGCCCACTCTCTGCCCTGCGCCGGTGATTAAAACAGTCTCTTTAGGTGTTTCTTCTTTATCAAGCATGCCCAAGGTTTACCCTGCCTTCATCGCGGGTCTTCGTAATAACCAACCAGCACGATGTAATGCCCTACTCTGCGAAACATCGTTATCTTCTGCTCATTCTTCCGGGTAACGGGATTTGGCCACACATAAGACACAGTACCTTGATCAGCTTGCTCTACCGCCTGCAGTATCTGCTTGCCGATAGGGTGCTCATCCGCCGAATGGATTTTCCTAAAATCGCTACGGACCAGACGCAGGTTATAACCATGCGCAACGAAGCGTTCGGTATCTATATCGACAACGAAGGCGTAGAGATCATCTCTCTGGAACTCCGCGTCCAGTCCGTTGATCCGCTCGAAGGTTTCTTCCGGACTGTCCGCGACTGCTGCAGCAACGCGATCAAGAAATAACTTGGCCTCTTCACGGCTAGACCGAGGCAGGTAATAGCCAACCGAAAACACCTTGTCATCCACTCGCTGGAACAGCACTCGTTTGCGCTCTTCACGACCGTCAGCCCAATTCATCCAGCGGTAGTCTGCCGCGTGCATCTCTCCGGTTTCAGGGAGTGACAGGGCTTCTTTCAAAGCCTTGTTAAGATCATCGTTGAGAGCAGCTCCAACATCTCGTCCTATGAGGTTTGCAGAGGGACCTCCGCTGGCCAGCATGACCCCGTCCGTGTTGATCACATAGACATAGAGGTCATCCTGGACAAAGCGTCCCTGACGGCTGAATGCGGCCATGGCTTCGTCGCCGTGCCTTTTGTAGTAGTCGATAGCCTCGTTTAGCAGACGCTTTGCACTAGCCTCTTCCTGAGAGTACTGCTCTTCTGGAATACCTTGGGCAAAGGCGTTTGCTATATAGAAGAACGCCATGAAAATAAATACATTTCGACATGCAAGCCACATAGCCTGGACCCTCTTGTTATTGTTTTACGAGCACCCTTAAGTTAGAGATTTCTGCTAATAATCTCTTTCATGATTTCGGATGTACCACCATAAATCCGCGCTACCCGAGCATCTACCCAGGCCCGACCGATCTTGTACTCGCTCATGAAGCCATAGCCGCCATGAAGCTGCAGTAGCTCATCAAGCAGCTTGCCTTGAAGCTCAGAGCCCATGAGTTTTGCCATTGCAGCAACATCTGGTGCGAGCTCTCCACTCATTACTTTCTGCAAGCAATCGTCAATAAAAACCCGCAGCATGGTAGCCTGCGCCTTGACCTCTGCCAGCTTGAAACGCGTGTTCTGGAACTCGAATACCGGATTACCGAACACCTTTCGCTCACGCGTGTACTCGATTGTCTCTTCGAGCAGCGTAGATACAGACTGGGCAGCACGAAGGCCTATGATGAGCCGTTCCCACGCAAGCTGATGCGTAAGGTACTTGAAGCCCTTATTTTCCTCACCCAGCCGATTCGACGTAGGCACACGGACTTCGTCAAAAAACAGCTCAGCGGTGTCTTGCCCTTTTAAACCAATCTTGTCTAGGAGCTTGCCCTTGGAAAAGCCCGGACGATCTGTCTCAATGCAGATCAGGGTTAGATCCTTGCCCTTTGGATCCAGCTTGGTCGCAGTTACTACTAGGTCTGCGTTACCACCGTTGGTGATAAAGGTCTTTTGGCCGGATACCACATACTCGTCACCGTCCTGGCGCACGGAAGTGCGCATCGAGCGTAGGTCGCTGCCGATGCCTGGCTCACTCATAGCGATAACGCCAATGATCTCACCGGACACCATCTTGGGCAGCCACTTGTGCTTTTGCTCTTCAGTGCCATACGCCACGATATATGGAGCAACGATTTCAGAATGAGTGGTAAAGCCCACAGCGGTTGCATTAACGCGAGCCAGCTCTTCGATCATGACCGCAGAGTGCCCAAAGTCGCCGCCCGCACCGCCGTACTCTTCAGGCACTGTGGAGCACAGTAGCCCCATTTCTCCGGCTTTCAACCAGACTTCCTTGGGTACGATGCCGTTTTTTTCCCATTCATGCAGATTCGGGCTGATCTCCCGCTCAATAAATCGACGGGCCTGCTCTCTAAACATATTGTGGTCTTCACGGAATACGCTACGCATCGTGACGAGTCCTCCCTCAAGTTGACGTTTATCGGTCTTTGTATTCGGGCGTACGCTTGTCAACAAAGGCCGCCACGGCCTCCTGATGATCTTCAGTATGGTGAGCCAGCGACTGATAGGCGGCCGACAACTCAAGCAAGGAGTCCAGGCGCATATGCTGGCCTTCACGCAGAAGCCGCTTGCACAACCGCAAAGCGTGACCCGGGTTCGCGGCGATACGCTCTGCCAAAGCCACCGCTTGCGTCTCAAGCTCTTGCGGATCACACAGTTGCTCTACTAGCCCCCACTCGAGTGCTTTCTCCGCGTCAATCGTGTCACCAGTAAAAGCCATCAGGCTGGCTTTGGGGATGCCAATTATGCGCGGCAGCAGCCAGGCGCCACCGTCACCGGGCACGATTCCCAGCTTGACAAAGCTCTCGGCAAAAACGGCTTTGGTACTAGCGATGCGGATATCACACATGCACGCCAAATCAA
Organism: uncultured bacterium; assembly: GCA_964439775.1. GTDB lineage: Bacteria > Fidelibacterota > Marinisomatia > SCGC-AAA003-L08. Next base: position 2,885 of record CAYTPF010000229.1, read on the forward strand.
GCCC
>CAYTPF010000230.1:0-2862 GCA_964439775.1 uncultured bacterium
TGCCAAATCTATATCTGCATCATCAAAAATAATATTTGGATTTTTACCTCCTAATTCCAATGAAACTTTTTTCAATTCACTTGCAGATTTTTTTGCAATAATTTTACCTGTTCTTGTACCACCAGTGAAAGTTATAACTTTTACATCTTTATGCTTTACCAAAGGATCACCAGCATTTTGGCCAATACCATGGACAATATTTAATACACCATCTGGTAAATTGATTTTTTTACAAATCCTTGCTAATAAAAATGCTGTATAAGGAGTTAATTCTGATGGTTTTGCTACTACAGTATTTCCAGTAACTAATGCAGGAGCAATTTTCCATGTAAGCAAATATAATGGCAAATTCCATGGAGAAATACAACCTACTACACCAATGGGCTGCCTGAGTGTATAATTAAAAGCTATCTCATCCATACTGTTAAAATTAGAAGAATATTGTTTTATAGCATTAGCAAAGTATATAAAATTATCAATGGATCTAGATATATCCATTTTTCTAGACAACCATTCAGGCTTTCCTGTATCTAATGATTCTGAAACAGCTAATTTTTCAGCATTTTCTTTAATCTCATAAGCTATGTTTTTTAAAATCTCTGAACGTTTTTTTACAGTAAGACTCTTCCATAAGGGGAAGGCTTTTTTAGCAGACTTTACAGCTAAATCAATATCCTTATTATTACTATTGGGAAATGTATTAATTATTTCTCCAGTAGCAGGATTAATATTATCCAAAGTATTATTCGACAATGAATCTATAAAGGTTCCATTAATATAATTTTGAATTTTTATCATAAAGTCGTAATTCTTCCACCATCAATAGGAATACTAGTACCATTTATATAAGAAGCATCCTTAGAAGCAAGGAAAGTAACTAACTGTGCTACTTCTGATGGTTCAGCAAATCTATTTAAAGGAACTTCATCCATTAATTCTTTTGTAACTTTTTTAATACTCAAATTACTTTTCTGGGATTTAGTTTTTATAATACTATCTAACCTACCTGTATTAGTAAAACCTGGTAATACATTATTTATTGTTATTCCATTATTATTAATTTCTAAAGATATTGTTTTTGCCCATGCTGCTACAGCAGCTCTAATTGTATTAGATACACCTAATCCAACAATAGGCTGTTTTACTGATGTGGAAATAATATTTATAATTCTTCCATAATTAGTTTCTATCATATTGGGTAAAACCAGTTTTGTTATCATATGATTACAAATTAAATGCCTATTAAAAGTTTGTTGAAATTCTTTATTTTCAGCTTCTATAATCTTTCCACCTTTAGGTCCACCCGAATTATTAACTAATACATTATATTTTGTATTTTCTAATTTATCATTCAATACTCTAAAAATTTCATTTGGCTTATTAAAATCACCTACTAAAATATTATGATCTTGATTTTCTAAATTTATCAATTTATTTTTTGCTAAAAGTAATTTAGCTTCATCTCTAGCAAACAAAGTAACATTAGCACCATACTTAGAAAATTCAATAGCTGTATGCAATCCAATACCACTAGAAGCACCACAAACTAAAATGTTTATATTTTCAAAATTCTTAATTATGTTTCCTTCCTATAAGTAAAATAAAAACCTAAATTTTCTTTAATCTGGTTTGGTAATTTTGGCAATGCATTCCTTGGGATAATATATGTAGATAAATTTGCAATATCACTAAAAACAGTATGTTTTTGAGCTGTTTTTTTTAAATATTTATGTCCAACCGAACCTCCAGTTCCAATTTTAACACCTATCATTCTAAATACAAGTAATGCATGCTTATTTCTCCAGGTTGTCCATAGCTGATCCATATCAATTAATTGGGATAATAACTTGTGAGGTAGCTGTAAAATAGGTTCATCTCTATATAATTTTATAAATAGTGCTCCCAAAGCAGCTTTTTGAGATAATCGTACTTTGCCACTTTTTATCAAACTATTATACTTACTTGTATCAAATAGTGAATCAAAAGAATCTCTAACATTATCATAATTATTTATACTATTTTTTTTACTATCACTATCTAAAAATTCATTATTTTTTATTTTATTTATATCTGTTTCAATCATTGCTGATACAGCTAATTTATAGGATCCCCAAAAATCGAATGAATCAGATTGCAAAAAAGGTGTCCTTCCTAACCAATCTTCAATTAACAAAAACAAAGATAAATTATTTTCAGATTTTTTAACTGTTTCTTTTTCATTTTTTTCTAAAAAATCATCATAACTATTTTGACCGAATTTAATTCTAGTATTTGAATTTAAACCTAATTTATTTTCAATTAATCTAAATTGAGCACTCTGAAAACCTGAAGCCGGATTTAAATAATCACGAAACTCTAAAAAATCCATAGGAGTCATCGTCTCAAGTATAGCAATTTGATTTATCAATAATTTCTGTATTTCAATGATTCTATTTAATCTTGAAACCACTACTCCCAAATTTTGTTCTTTAACATAATCACCTTTAAACATATCTATAATTGAATCTAACTCATGAATTATTTGTTTAAACCAAAGCTCATATGCTTGATGAATAATTATAAACAACATTTCATCATGGACAGTATTATTATTATTTTCAGATTGCAACTCTTGGGAATCTAGTAATTTATTTAAATGCAAATAATCAGTATAACTAAGTTTTTTATTATCCATATTATTTTAATTCATCATTCTTTCTTTTATATTTACAAAGTTCATATGAGAGTTTAAAATTAATTTAGAATTAAAATCTTTCAGATTAAAAGATCTACCCATATTTTTTTTAAATTCTTTTTCAATACTTTTAATTTTTCTATATCCATAATATTCTAAAGAATTAAGTCCTGGAGAGGCTAATATAA
>CAYTPF010000231.1:0-2843 GCA_964439775.1 uncultured bacterium
TTTTTATCAAATCCATCAGTTAAAACTCCATTACCTAAATAATCTTTTTTTTGTATTAATCTTCCAGATGGTATATAATATTTTTGTGTAGTTATTTTCAATGTAGCTGTATCATTTAACGGATAAATACTTTGTACCAAACCTTTTCCAAAAGATTTCTCTCCTATTATTACAGCCCTATCAAGATCTTGCAATGCGCCAGAAACTATCTCACTAGCAGATGCTGAACCTTTATTTATTAAAACAGAAATTGGGATATCTGAAGAAATAGTTTTATTTCGACGAGCTCTAAAATTTTTATTATTTTTTTCGATCCTTCCTTTTGTATACAAAAGCAATGTGTTACGATCGACAAATTCATCTAAAATTGATATCGCATTACTTAACAATCCACCAGAATTCCCTCTTAAATCAATTACCAAGCCTTTTAAATCTTGCTTTTTAAGCTGTATTAATGCCTTTCTAAAATCGTTTGCAGTATGTCTTGAAAATCGCGTTATACGTATGTAACCTATTCCATTATCATCTAGACCATAATATGGTACATCTACAACTTTAATATTATCTCTAACTAATTTAAATTGCATTTTCTTTTTTTCAGATGGCCTAAAGATATGTAAAACAACTTCTGAACCCATCTCGCCCCTTATTATATCTGCTGCCTCAGATGTAGTCATACCAATAGTTGAAATTGAATCTACCTGAATAATTTTATCTCCTGCCCAAATACCTTCATTGTATGCTGGACTATTTTCCATTGGAGACAAAACAATTAAAGTATCTCTTCGAAAGCCTATGCTTATACCTACTCCACCATACTTACCTTTTGTTAGCATTTCTAATCTATCTTTACTGCTTCCAACTAATAACTTTGTATAAGGATCTAATGGCTTGACCATACCTTTAATTCCAGCTTTTATAATTTCTTCCGTATTTATAGAATCAACATAAGAGTTTTTCAACTTATAAAAAGCTTTATCAAATAAATTCAACATCTCTTCTGAATTATCAGAAGAATACAAAGAACTACAATACAACAATAAATATATTATTTTTTTCATGTTATAAATCCTTAAAAAAATCATTTAAACTAGACCATATTTGAGTTTCTATTTTTTTTATATTTTGTGATGCATCAATCTTCACAAATCTATTATTTTTTAATTCTAAATCAAAATAACCTGATCTAACCCTTTCAAAAAATTTTAAACCCGAGTTTTCCATACGATCATTATTTTCTTTATTTTTTCTTAAAATCATTGTTTTAACTGGAATATCTAAATAAAATGTTACTGTAGGCAAAAGACCTAACGTAACAAATTTATTTAAATCATTTATAATTTTTATATCTATTTTTCTTCCAAAACCTTGATACGCCACAGTGCTATCTATATATCGATCACAAATAACATAGTATCCTTTTTCTAAGGCTGGATAGATTACCTTAGTTACCAACTCTGATCTAGCTGCTAAAAACAATAGCATCTCAGTATTACTAGAAATATCAAAAGATTTATTTAAAATTATTTTTCTCAAACTCTCCGATATCTCCATTCCTCCCGGCTCACGAAATACCTTAACTTTGTAATTATTTTTTTCTAATCTTTTTTTCAACAATTCTATCTGAGTTGTTTTACCAGCACCATCAATTCCCTCAAAAGATATAAATCTATTAATCATCATATCCTTCTTTTGCAATCAATATCACTACCTCGCCTTTAATAGATGATTTGTTTTGAAAATGATTTAAAGTTTTCCAAATGGAACCTCGAAAAATTTCTTCATGCATTTTAGTCATTTCTCTACAAACGCATACAATTCTACTACCAAAATATTTATCAATATCTTTCAAAGTTTTAATCAATCTCAATGGAGACTCAAAAACAACAATTGTTGCTGGCAATGAAGCCAAAAATTTAAATCTTGTTAATCTACCTTTTTTGCGAGGCAAAAAACCTTCGAAATAAAAATGATCCGTAGGCAAGCCAGAAGCTGACAATGCATTTATGACTGATGATGGGCCAGGAATAGAAGTCACAGTAATTTTCTCAACATGCGCCTGCCTTATAAGCCTATAACCAGGATCACTTATAGTTGGAGTACCCGCATCAGATATTATTGCGACATCGTCACCTGATTTTAATTTATTGATAATTTCTGGAGTTTTGTTTAATTCATTTTGCTCAAAAAGAGAAATTTTTTTATTATTTATATCATATTCTTTGAATAAACGGCCAGAAACTCTAGTATCTTCAACAGCTATCAAATCAACATTTTTTAACGTATCAACGGCTCTTAAAGATATGTCTTTCAAATTTCCAATCGGAGTCGAAACTACATATAAAACACCAGACACTATTTAAGAATTGACCTTATTGATTTTTCAATAACATCCATTGCATAATCAATTTCTTTTGCATTAGTAGTTAAATGTGGCCTAAATCTAATAGTCTCACTTCCACTTGGTAAAATAAGCAATCCATTATTCATCATTTCTTTCCAAGCATCATTCCTCTCTGTTGTTGAAGGCAAATCAAATGCACAAAATAATCCTAAACCTCTATTATTAGTAACAAATCCAGGGAACTCTTCAGCCAACATTTTAAGCTTATTTTGAAGATATGTCCCATTTTCTCTAGCTCTATTTAACAAATTCTCATTATGAATAACTTCTAAAATAATTTTAAATCTAATCATATCAACAAGATTACCACCAAAAGTAGAATTTATTCTACTTGACTCTTTAAAAACATGATTATCAATATCATCTAATTTATTTCCAGCTAAAAGACCGCATACCTGAGTCTTTTTACCGAAGGATACTATATCAGGTTTTATTGAAT
>CAYTPF010000232.1:0-2823 GCA_964439775.1 uncultured bacterium
CCTTTATGTATAAATCAGATAAATCTTTTAGTTCACATTCATCATCAACGTATTTAAATATATTGTATTCATTAGTTGTCATAATGGTGTCTTGACAATTTTCATTGTATAAAACTATCTGATTAAAATTATTAGTTACTAAAATAGAATCTACAACTAAGAGATCATTTTCAATTCTCATATCATATAGATGATTTTCATAAGTATAAAAAATATGTCCTGTATTATCTATATTAGCATTACCAATAATATTTATAATTTCTGAATTTAAAAGAGTGTAATCTAGACCATCATCAAATATAATTTCAAAACCCATGTTATAATCTATATCACTAAAATTTAAAATTGATAAAAAAGATTCTGATCCCATATTTGTTTTAGTATTGGGATAGGAAGAATTATTAAAAATAATTTCATCTACATATGAATTTATTTGATTATAAGCAGGATTTTCATTGTACCACATATCCCATCTCCAACCCTTTGTAGGATCAGCAAACATTGCAGTAGTTGGGAAACCTATATCAACAGCACCATCTGCCTCTTCTAAATGTATCATCCTATTATTTGGATCATTATTTATTCCATTAAAATCTATAATTTCAGAATCAGTAATATGCCAAATAAGTAAACCAGAACCAGGCAAGCCATAATTATAATTATCTATCTCAATAATAACATTACTATCTTGATCAATCATATATTGATCCAATGCAGCTTCATTTATAAAAGTATCAAACCAATGACCAAGTCTAGTATTATCAATTTTATTTTTAATTCTAAGGCTATCCATATCTGCATTTTCTTGGATCCAATTATTTCTATTTTCTATCAAAAAATATTCATCTTCAGAAATATTAATTTTATAAATCTGGGAATTATCAATCGAAAATTCTAAAGTATCTAAATTATTATCTTTATTTATAACTATTGGCTCTTCCCAACCCATATAAATTTTAGTCCAGGCAGTAGGTGGCGCAGGTATTACGCCTCTTCCATTATTTGAGCCATAATCCATTAACCCAAAAACACCTACACCAGCTTCTCCAGACTCAGTATTATATAATGGTGGTAAACCTAATGCATAACCCATTAATAATGAGAAAATTCCAGTCAATCCTATTTGATAATCACAATAATCTGATTCACCATAAAAAATGTCTTCTATTACATCATAAAAAATATGATTTTGAGTTTCTGGAAGAATAATCCCATGCTCAATATCAAATCCTAACTCTTGATATGAATTCCATCCACTAAGCATTTCTGAGTCAACATATGCACTAGACAAATCATACGGTGTTGGATCAAGAAGTGGAACTGCAAAATCTTGACCTATACCAGCATGGAATACAACAATAATTGAATTTTCAATATTACCATATTGTATTAAATCATCTTTTGCTAAATACAATGCATCCTTAAATGCATTAGTTAAATTTGAATCAGTAAGACTATAAGATGCCATAGATTTAGGCAATTCATATACTTGATCTAAAACAGTTAAATTATTAAACACTTGATGACCATTAGATACTTTTTCAAAATAATTTGAAACAGCATGCATCTGCGAGACAAAGTAATCTTTATTATGTGGAGGAGGGTCTACAATATAGCCATTACACCTATCTTCAACTTCATCAACTACATTCATTAAAAAATGTCCATCACCTGTAGTATTTGGATCATCCAGTTCTTCAAATTGAAATTGAACTCTAATTCCAATCATTGAATTAATTGAATTGTTTGAATTTATAGATGGAGTAAGTTTTAAGGGAAGCTTAGTTTCAAATCCTAATATAAAAGTAATAGATAATAAAAATAATATTTTTTTCATTCTGAAATATCAATTTTTGATAATGGTGTCTCTTTCAGTTTATTATCTTTAATACTAACATCATATGCATTCTTATTTGGATAGAAAGAAATTGCACTCTTTAAATTATTATTCTCATGATGAACTGCAGCTCCATCCTCTATGCATATAGAACGATTACTCTCTTGATTTCTAATAAATGATTCTACAGCTGGCCTTCTTTTTGATTCTCCATCATAATGGGGACAGCATACTCCTTTTAAAAAACCTAAACATTCTAAAACTCTTAGATCTCCTTCCCATGAATCAGTAATTCCTTTTTCAAACCAACAAATAGCACCAGCACTAACACCACAAAGGATCTTGCCCTCTTGGTAAGATTTTAATAATAGTTTATCAATTTCCCATTCTTTAAAAACTGCAAGCATGCTTTTTGTATTACCACCCCCTATATATATTATATCTGATTGATCAAAAACTTGACTTAAATTTTGAGTATTTTGAAACAAACTAATATATTCAGGCTTACAATTAAGCTTGGAAAATGCTTTGTAAAAATTTACAACATAATCTTTATTTTCTGCGGAAGCAGTTGGGAAAAATGCAATTTTGGGCTTAACTGATGAAGATAAATTAACTATATAATCTTCTATGATTGGATTTTTAGGACTTCTACCAAATCCACCTCCTCCTATTGCAATTATATGACCACTTGAATCTAACATCTTTTTAAAATGCCATATTAATTGAAAAATACATCGTATTTGCTCTTGGATGATCTTCTTCGCCTGCAGTATATCCAAAATCAAAACCATAGCCACCAAACCTTATACCTGCACCAAAAGTTGGAACCATAATTTTCCCTTCATAATCATATATATAACCAGATCTAATAGCAAAATATTTTGAGTACCAATACTCAACACCTAAGTTATAAACCATCTCTTCAAATTCTCTTGAAATTGATCGATCTTCCTTATTGCCTTTTTCTTTTACTCCATATTCAT
>CAYTPF010000233.1:0-2819 GCA_964439775.1 uncultured bacterium
AAAAACTATTTACGAATTTATATATTAATTTAGGATCAAAAAATAAGCTTACTCCTGCAAGTTTAATTGGTATAATTAATGAAAAATTAAAATCTGATGATGCTATTATAGGTAGAATTCAAATCTTAAAAACTTTTTCTTTTTTTGAAATAGATAAAAAAAAGGAGGTTGCTCTTTTAGCTGCTTTAAATAATAGTAAAATTAGAGGTGTTAAGTTATTAGTAGAAGTTGCAAAAGATGATCCAAAAATAAATAGCAGAAAATCATCATTTAATCAAAACAGAAATGCAAGATCCTTTAAAAATAAGAAAACGAAATCGAGATCAAAAAGATCTTTTAAGAATAAAAGATAGCTATTTTATAAATTAGGTTGCCTCGAGATTATATCTAATTGAGATTTTATGCCTTTTTGATCTACAGAATATCTTAATGCATCATCTGATGCTATTTGTCCAGATCTAACTAAATTTAATAATGAATCATCCATTAGAATCATTCCTTCTTCTCTACCACTTTTTATATAGTTTTCCATCTGATGTATGTTGTTTTCTCTAATCAAGGCTCTAATTGCTGGGTTAGATATTAGAATTTCAGTCGCTAAAGATCGTTCACCTATTTTGTTAGGTATTAATTGTTGAGCTACCACTGCTAAAAGAGACATTGATAAATTCATACGAATAATGTCTTGTTTGTTGGGTGGAAATGCATCAACTAATCTGGTAATTGCACCACTAGCAGTATTTGTATGTAGAGTACCAAAAACAAGATGTCCTGTTTCTGCAATTGTAATTGCGGCTCCCATTGATTCCATATCTCTTAGTTCACCAACAACAACGACATCAGGATCTTGTCTTAATGCACTTTTTAAGCCTGAAGCAAATGAGTCTGTATCTAGCCCAACTTCTCTTTGATTCACTTGAGCTTTAGAATGTGGATAAAGATACTCAATTGGATCTTCAATAGTAATAAGATGACCCTCTAATTCTTTTGTAATTTTATGAACCATACTTGCAAGAGTAGTTGATTTCCCACTTCCAGTTGCACCAGTTATTAAAATAAGACCTTTTCTACTTTTTGTTAAGTTAATAACTGATTGAGGAAGACCTAGTGAATCAATAGATGGAATTTCAAAAGGTAATCGTCTGTATGCAGCAGCCCAATTCCCACGTTGACTAAATACATTAACTCTAAACCTACTAATCCCTGGTACTGATATAGAAAAATCTATTTCACTTCCTGAATCTAATTTTGCTTTGTTTTGAGAGTTGATTTCTGAAACAATAAGAGATTTCGTTTCATCTGGAGATAGTTTTATGTCAGATATAGGAATTAATTTACCACCTTTTCTAATTCGAGGTGGAGATCCAACTGTTATATGTAGATCACTAGCATCTTCTTCAACTGTTTTTTTTAATAAATCTTGTAAATTCATTTATTCTCCAGAATATATTATTAAGTTTTAAAATTTTGTTGTTACATATAGTTTAAGAAATTATCTTAATTAGTATGTATTATATATAATATATTTTTCTATGTTTAATAATAAAAATATAATTTTTATAATTTATATAAATTGTTTTTTGTTTGCAGAAGCTTTTGATGGTTTAACATTAATTACAACTCGTGGTCAAACTGGAGCCAATAGAAAAACAATTTTAATTGATAATGATGAGAATATAGTAAATCAATGGAATCATGATACAAAGGCTTCTAGTATAGCATATCTTTCTCCGGATAGTATTTTATATCTACCTTGTAGGAAAAATTCAAATGATGAAGGTGGTCCAGGAGGTGGAACTACAGGTGGTAGATTTGTAAAAAAACAATGGGATGGAGAGATTTTATGGGATTATGAATTACCTGATAGTGTTTGTATCCCTCACCATGATATTGAGATTTTACCGAATGGAAATATATTAGCAATTTGTTCAGAGACTATTTCCCAGGAAGATGCAGTTAATGCAGGGAAACAAACCTTAAATGGACCATTCACATTAGATATGATAGTAGAAATTGAACCTGTTGGATATAACCAAGCAAATATAATTTGGAAATGGCATTTTTGGGATCATTTAATTCAAGATATTAGTCCTGATTTTGAAAATTATGGTATAATCAGTGATAATCCACAATTGTTAGATATTAATGTAGCAAGTTCTGGAGGTGGAGGTGGTAATCCTGGTGTAGGTGATTGGAATCATTTAAATTGTATTTCTTATAACTCTCTTTTAGATCAAATTGTTATTTCATCTAGGCATATGAATGAGTTTTATGTCATTGATCATTCAACTACTATAGAAGAATCATCATCTCATACTGGTGGAATATATGGAATGGGAGGAGACTTTTTATATAGATGGGGTAATCCAATAAATTATGGAAGAGGAACTAGTGATGATCAAAGTTTATTTGCTCAGCATGGTGTGAATTGGATTCCTACAGGATATCCAGGTGAAGGAAATTTTATTTTATTTAATAATAATCATAGTCCAAATAGTTCGGCAGTATTAGAAATCATACCTCCTATCAATGAAAATGGTACTTATTATATTAATGATTTAGATCCATTTGGGCCATTATCATATCATTGGATTTTTCAGGCTGGATTTTATTCAAATACACAATCTGGAGCTTTTAGATTACCAAATGGCAACACAATTATTTCATCAGCACAAGATGAGCAGATTTTAGAAGTAAGTATGAATGGTGGTATACAATGGGTTTATCAGGGAGATGATCATACAGTTAGAGCAATAAAGTACTCATATGATTTTTTCCAAGATAGTGTGGTAGGTGATTTAAATGGTGATTATATTGTA
>CAYTPF010000234.1:0-2819 GCA_964439775.1 uncultured bacterium
TGGATGTGCTACTTGATCGCAAGCATGATGCGAACACGATTGGCCAGCTTTTCGGCGTAGTTGCTCAACCCGCCGATGTCACGAAGGAGGTTTCTCCAAAGCAGGAACTCCCCCTTGCTGAGGTCATCCTCGTGGGCGAAGAGGACCTTGAGCATGTCTCGTTGAATCACGTCTGCTTCATGCTCGAAGAGCGCGACCTGGTCAACCATCTGCTCGACCCGACTGGCTTCCTCGCCGCCGAACCCCATCTCGGCCAGTTCATCAAGGTCGGCGATGATCTTCCGAACCATGCGGAACGCCTGCACGTTCTTGTCGATGAACTCGGCGAAGAGTTCCTTGAGAGGATCGATCAACGGGATCGCCTTGAAGGAAAGCAGGACGCCGATGTCCTCTGCCTTGTCGGCGATCGAGTCCTGGTCGGTGAGCATGTTCATGAGCGTGCCCCGGTCGACCTGCATGAACAGGCCTCGCGGCAGCGAGTTCCGGATGTCGTTCTTGACGAGATCCGCATCGTGCTCGAGTTTCGAGACGTGCTTGGCCTTCTGGCAGATCTCCTCGTAGGGCATCCCGGCCATGAAGCCTTCCAGAATTTCAATGACCCCGTTGACGCACTCCTCGACCTTCTCCATGTGGACCTGGAGCGGGGTCAGGGGCGATCGACCGAACAACTTGGCAACGCTTCTCACAGGAATGTCCTTCCTTGGAACTCAGGTACCGACGGCGAGCAGTGTCATGTGCCGGAACCCCAATGGCAAGTCCAGATGAGTGAAGGTTGTATTAAGAATGCGAGCCGGCCATACGGGGCACCGGATCCCCGTCCCCGGCATGCTGAGGCTTTTGAGGCACGAGCAAGGTGAAAATACTGCCTTCACCCACCTCGCTGCTGACCGTCACCCGGCCCCCATGCACCATCGCAATATGCTTGACGATGGCCAGCCCCAGTCCCGTGCCACCCAGCAGCCTGTCACGCCCCTTGTCCACCCGGTAGAACCGTTCGAAAATTCGATCATGGTATTCCGAGGGAATACCGTTTCCGTGATCCCGCACTTCGACTGCAATCCGGGCATGGTCATCGATGGTCCCGACGATGTCGACCGTGGCATACAGTTCACTGTGCCGGATTGCGTTCTCCACCAGATTGTCCACGGCCTGCGTCAGCAGCTGCCTGCTTCCGATCATCATGATGTCGTCCGGGCATGAAAGCAGGAGATCGACATCCCGTCTCTTCGCGGTTTCAGCGCAGTCCCGACAGACATCCTCGAGCATCGCACGCAGCGGAATTTCTTCCCATTCCAGCCGCTCAGAGGAGCCGGTCTCCTCAAGTCGTGACAGTGAAAGCAGATCCTCGATGATCGCAGCCAGGCGAACGGTGTTGCGCTGGATGATGCCCAGGTACTGCGACCGGTCCGATTCGCCGACATTCCCGGTGTCGTCAGCGAGCAGGTCTGCATAGCCCTGAATCGCCATGATCGGTGTCCTGAGTTCATGGGAAACGTTCGCCGCGAAGTCGGTGCGAATCGATTCAAGCCGCCGGAGTGCCGTGACATCATTCATCACGAGGAGCAGACCGACCACCTCATGCTGCTCATCATGCAGCGGCTCACTTGCACACTCGACTCGAAGACCGCCGATCGCCTCGAATGCGAACTCCTCGAACCGACGTCCACCATGACGAATCGAGTCCCCCGCGAAACCCAGCAGGTCGTCGTGCTGCAGGACATCGTCAAGCACACGCCCACGGACCGATCTCCCTTCCAGATCGAGCATGTCGACCGCGGCCTGGTTCATGCTCAGGATGCGCCGTGAGAGATCAAGTGCGATGACGCCATTGCTCATGGACTGCAAGACACTTTCGATCTCGTTGCCCTGCCGTTCAATCTGGACCACCCGTGCGGCCAGCTCCGCCGCCATGGTGTTCAGCGAACTGGACAAGCCGTCGAGTTCAGCCATGTGATGTCCGCGAATCCGGTGGCCGAGATCGCCGGCGGCGAAGCGCTCCGCACCATCCGAAAGCGTCTGGATCCGAGCACTCAACCAGCGCGTGACGAGGAAGATCACGACCACCGTGGCGCCCAGAGTGATCACAAGGGCCAGCAGCATGGTCCGAGTCAGGCTTGCAAGACTCTGCTGCACCAGCGTAAGCGGCAAGGCAACGCGAACGATGTACATCCCATCGGGGTCGGCAACCCGCTTGGCGTAGTACAGGAATTCCGTCCCCAACGTGTCGCTGTATCTCGAGGCGGTGCCATCGCCATCGCGGAACGCCGCGATGATTTCCGGTCGCTGGCGGTGATTGTCCATACGAGCAGGATCCTTGCTGGAATCCCCCACCACCGTACCTTCGCGGTCAACCACCGTGATGCGCAAGCCTTCGGTGTCGTGCTCCAGCTGGTTGATCCACTTCTGGACCGGGGTGGAATCGAGTTCGGCATCCTGCAACACGGTGACGACCCACGAGGACAGTCCACGAAGTTCATCGACCTGCTGCTGGGTGAAGAAGGCCGACACCCTGCCGGCAATAAGCCACCAAGACACGAAGACGATCACGCACTGCAGAACGATCAGCACCAGAGACAGCTGAACGAACATCGAATTCGCTCGGAATCTCATGGAGTCACCGGATCCTCCGACGTGAACTCGATCCTGTAGCCGACTCCTCGCACCGTTTCGATGCACTTGCCGACTTCACCGAATTTGCGCCGTATTGCCGTGATGTGCACATCGATCGTCCGCGCCGACAGCACCGCAAGTTGGCCATGCACCTGGTTGATGATCTGATCACGGGTCCGAACGACGCCCGGTCGTTCACAGAGGTACCG
>CAYTPF010000235.1:0-2816 GCA_964439775.1 uncultured bacterium
AATCATTGGTGGCAGAATAAAGTTCTTTCCCCACTTTAATTTATTAATTGTACTGTTTTTTTGATTTTTATATTTACTTATCCAAGCTGCCTCTTCTATCATAATTTTTCTTTCAGAGGTATTATGTGATAATATATTTTCTATCATTTTCAATTCAATAACAGAATAAGCATTTGCACCCATACCAGTATCAATAAAAAGATCAGTAATATCCTTCAACCTGCAACGATTTTTATTAATAAAATATTCACTTTCTCCATTTCTATAATATCTTCTCTTTATTTCTACATCTGAATATTCAATTGGCAACTTACCTTTATCATTATGTATTATTAAGGATACTTCACAAAAGCTAATTGGCCTTCTATTTTTAGAACCACTAAATATAACATCATTCATCTTTGTAGATCTTAAAACTGATGATTTTTGTTCTCCTAGAATCCATCTTATAGCATCAACTATATTGGTTTTACCGCAGCCATTGGGTCCAACTATACATGTTATTCCATTATCAAAAACCAATTCAGTCTTTGGTAAAAAAGATTTAAAACCTTGAATATATAAATTTGATATATACATACTATCCTGGAGGCCAACCAAACTTTCTACCAGATACTAAATGCATATGAAGATGAAAGACAGTCTGCCCACCTTCATCTCCTGTATTAATAATCCATCTACATCCATTAGTAGCTCTAATTATATTTTTAGATATATCATTTGCCAAATCAGACATTTTAGATAACAAATATGAATTATTTTCATTTAAATGATATACAGATTCAATATGTGTTTTAGGTATAATTAATATATGACTTGGAGCTATTGGATTAATATCATTAAAAGCAACTACATGATCATTTTCTTTAATAATATCTGCTTTAATTTCTTTTTTTATTATTTTACAAAAAAGGCAATCGTTCATTAAAATTATCTCCAAATCATTTTAAAATTAATAATGTATTTTCCATCTATATTGTTATTAGTTCTATATCCAAAAGATATGTAATGACCTACTTTGATTTTATTAAAGTTTAAACCAAAACCTATAGATATTTCATTACCGATATCTTTTAATTCAATATTTTTTAAATTAAACTTTTTAATTAAAAAGAGATTGCCAATTTCTGTATAAAAATACGGTTTAATATTTCCAGCCAATGAATTCTCAAAAATATTTTTATGATAACCAATATTAACTGGTAAATAATTTTTACCATTAATAGAATTATTTTCAAGTTGATTATAATAATTTATAGATAGATTAGTTTCATTGTGGAAACCTATGCTTGAACTTATTTTTATTTTTTTTAATAAAAAAATTTCATTAGCATACATCAATCTTTGTCCATTATTAGTTATGCTCGTACATATACCATGATTTATATGAATAGATGAAAATACAAAATTAAAAAATATAAACTTATAGAGTATTACTTTTATCATTAATAGAAATTACTATTTTACCTTTATGATTACGCTCTTCTATATATTTATATGCGTTATTTATTCTATCTAAATTAAACACTCTATCTATATAAGGTGAAATCTGATTATTATTAACAAATTTCATCATCTTTTCAAATTCATTAATTGAACTCATCGTAGATCCTAAAATAGATTGTTGTTTGTAAAATAAATGCTGCAAATCAATAGAAACTTTACTACCTGTAGTTGAACCGCAAGTTACTATCCTACCACCTTTAGACAATAGTTTTAATGAATTTTGCCATGTATCCTTACCAATATGTTCAAAGACAACTTGAATTCCCTGATATCCTGTAATAGCTTTTATTTTACTATATAAATCATCTTCATTATGCAAAAAAACAAAATCGGAACCAGCCTTCTTTGCAAAATCAATTTTATTTTCTGAGCCAACAGTAGAAATAATTTTTGCTCCTATAGATTTAGCAATTTTAATTGCTGCATTCCCTACCCCTGAAGTTGCACCATAAATTAAAACATTTTCATTCTTTCTTAATTTAGCCTTTGCTACTAACATTTCATATGCAGTCATATACGTTAATGGGATAGAAGCAGCTTCTTGAAATGATAAATGAGAAAATTTAGGATATATATATTTTGAGTCTAAAGCAATATACTCACAATGAGTTCCATTATGAGTTTCTCCTAAAATTCCATATTTAAGACATTGATTTTCTTTGTTCATTTTACAAAAAAGACAATTTCCACAAAAAATTCCTGGTTGAATAATTATCTTATCTCCGATTTTCCAATCCTTAACATTTTCACCGATTTCAATAATGACACCAGCGCCATCTGATCCTAAAGTAAAAGGTAAATTAATTTTTATTCCAGGGATTCCTTTTTTAACCCATAAATCAAGATGATTTATTGAACTAGCATATAATTCAACAAGTACTTCATTTTTATTACAAACTGGTTTTTCTAATCTGTCAATACAAACTTTAGATTGACGGCCAAATTTGTGGATGCGAGCAGCTAGCATCAAATATCCTCATATTCAGCATCTAAAATATCATCACTATTATTAGTAAAATTAGATTTTTTATTTGTTTTATATGATGGGCTTGTTTTGGATCTATTATAATTT
This sequence comes from uncultured bacterium, assembly GCA_964439775.1. Lineage (GTDB taxonomy): Bacteria > Fidelibacterota > Marinisomatia > SCGC-AAA003-L08. The sequence goes on from CAYTPF010000235.1 coordinate 2,579, forward strand.
ATTTTTAAATTTTTCCAAATATTATAAATAAATGAAAAAATCACAAAATATAGGATAATTTTAATCATAAACTTTTTATTGGATTATAATACTTCACACCTTGAATTGGTTTCCTTATAAAATTCAATACTTCTTCTAAATCATCTTTATTATTAACAAAATCAATATCATTAGTATTGATTATCATTAATGGGCTTTTATCATATCTAAAAAAGTACTCATTATAAACTTGATTTAA
>CAYTPF010000236.1:0-2805 GCA_964439775.1 uncultured bacterium
TATTTGAGGAAAATTATTGAAATTATCATGATGCAGGGAAAATGGGATATTTTTAAAAACTGAAAATTGTGTGTGTGTGGGTTGTAAATTTTTCTCATCAGAGTCAATGCCAATTAGCATCCCTGAAGAGTTCAGTTTTTTTAATATCCCAAGTGAATGACCCCCTGCACCAAGCGTGCAATCTAAGTATTTCCCATTTGGTATTATATTTAAATGCGATAACGTTTCTTCCTTTAGTACTGGTATGTGAGGAAGCGATTCCATTATAATTAAAATTTAATTTCATTAGCAAGGTCTTCAAAAACATGATTTTCATTATTAGTTTCTTTATCATTTAAATCTAATTGAGATTTATCCCAAAGCTCTATTTTATTTATCATTCCAATAATAGAAACTTCCTTTTGAATTTGTCCATATTCTAAGAGCATATCAGGTATTTGGATTCTACCCTGACTATCATATTTAGATATTGTAGCATACCTAACTATTGATCTAACAAAATTTCTGTCTTTATTTTTAATAGAGCTCAAAAGAAGAAGTTGTTGTTCAACTTTTTTCCATTCAACTAGGGGGTAAACGATTAAAGAAGGATCAAATCCTCTTGTTATTACAAAGGTATTGTCATTTTTAGGGTCTAGAGCTTTCCTGAATTTTGCAGGAATATTTAATCGACCTTTTTGATCTATATTATAATTATATTCACCTGTAAATGATAAATTCATAATTTAAAAATTCTATTAAATATTTTAAAACGCACATAAAATAGGGAATATTCCCCACTTTCACCCACAAACATATTAATATTACCCACATCGATGCAAGGATAAATTAATAAAAAATAAAATTAATTATATTAATTGTTAAAAAGTAGGAGTATGTTTTTTAGGATCTATCTTGAGTAAAAATTGACATTAATCGCTCCAGTGGAATCTATTGAAGCTCTGAATAATGATTGATTGCAATTTATTTTGTCATCAATGCGTATATTGTTTAAAGAAAACTCTAAATCATTACAATTTAAAATATCAAAAAAAAGTGTTTCATTGTATTCGATGTTAATCATCGTATCTTTTTGCATAATGAAATTTTTATCTTCTATTGAAACATTATTTTCTTCAACTCTATAATGTATCCTTGTATCCTTGACCGCTTTTGCATTGAATAAAAATGGGGGACTTGTTGGCAATTTAATATTGTCAGTTTCAGATAAATTGGATTTATTGAAAAGTTTTTCCGAGAAGTCTTTAATAAGAGGTTTTTTTCTAAATAACACTACATCTTTATTGCTTTCAAGGTTTTTATTAATTATTTTACTATTCAAATCACTAATTTGATTTAAATTATTTGTTTGAATATTATCATTTAAGTTTCCAATAAAATCAAATAGTATATAAATAACTAGAATAGATAGACAAATTGAAGATATTTTTTTTATATCATAATTGAAAATAGTTTTGTTGTAGTTTTTTTTATTGGAATTTTTATTACTATCAATCAAGTTTTTTTCTGATTTTGGCTTAACTTTACCAAACATAAATAAGTCATAATCATTTATTGTTTTTATTGGATCAGCACCAATTTCAATGCAATAAGATTTTAGGAAAAGTCTAATATAGGTTTTAGGCAATACATCAAAATTCCCCTTTTCAATAGAATCTAAAAAATTAATATTAATTTTAGTTTTTGTTGAGATTTCATTAAGAGTAATTTTTCTAGCTTCTCTTTTAATTTTTAATTTAATGAAAAATGGTTCTGAGTTCGACATATTAGCAAAATAAATTATCTATTATTTTTTTATAGTTCAAAATGTTTTTATAAATTTATTTAGTTCTAGTTTTTTAAAATTAAAATAGAATTTTGAAATTGGGAAGCCTACGACATTATAGAAGCATCCTTCAATTTTTTTTACAAAGGTTGAACTCCAGTCTTGTATCCCATAGCTACCGGCCTTATCGTATGGATGATAGTTATTTATATAATAATTTATATCATCGTTATTTAATTTATTAAAAGTAACATATGTTTTTTCATGGAAATTCGATACTATATCTTTATTTTTATATTGTATGGAAATTCCAGTTATAACTTCATGCGTTTTATTACTTAGTTTCTTGAGCATTTTAAATGCGGATACTTTATCGTTGGGCTTACCTAACACTTCATTTCCGACTAAAACGATTGTATCACCTCCAATAACAATTTTATCATTATTTTTTAGACTAACTTTTGTAGCCTTAAGAAATGCTAGTTCGGTACATGCTTCTTCCGGTTTGAGATTTAAATTAAAAATTTTTGATTCATCGATATTGGCTGCAATGGTTATAAAATCAAAATTTAAAAGTTTTAGTAAGTCTTTTCTTCTTTTGCTTTCAGATGCTAAGATAATTTTCATTTAATTTTAGTTAATTTTTCTAGTTTATTAAATTTGTCGCCATACATATTTATACCTTTAAGGTAATAGAAATATGTACCATTAGGAATTTCATTACCCGATTCATCCTTACCATCCCAATATATTGTTGTAAATTCTAATGCATTAACCTGTTGATTTAACTTTTTTATAAAATTACCATTTATGCTATATATTGAAATATCAATATCAGCATTGTCTGATGGCATAAAAGTAAAATATGTATCTGATTTGAAAGGATTTGGATAATTAAATATTTTTTTAACATTAAATTTTAAATCATTATTCTTAAACAATTGAAAATGCTTAGATGAAAAATTATTAAAGTTATCCCAAGCTTGTATTTCTAGATCAATTGGCCAATTATCAAAATTAGTTAAGTTAATATTTATAAA
>CAYTPF010000237.1:0-2791 GCA_964439775.1 uncultured bacterium
CTGATATTTGTTAGAATATATAATATTGATTTGTATCACTAAATTAAAGTTTTTAATTGTAGTAAATTTCAATTAAATACATAGAAAAAAATATGACTATAAAAAATATTTACATTATAATAACTTTTTCACTCTGCTTTCTTATAGCCAGAACAAATACATGGGGCCTAGATATAACAGCTCAAGCTCAAAATAATTCTGGAGAAATGATTGGCATATCTGATTATATAAGAATAAAAATGCAGGAAGCTGAGCCATTTGAAGATTGTGGTATTGATAGATGTTGTGACAAATTTGAAGATGGTTATGGTGGCTGCCTTTCAAATGAAAATGAAAATTATATTCAAGGAGATGATCCAAATGGTGATAATTTTAATCCAATTACTGATACTGGTTATGAAAAAAATGGTAAATGGGATGGTGATATTTTCAATGATTCAAACCAAGATTGTATAAGAGGCTATGATGATAATAATCAATTGGAAGCATTTATTGATAGGGTTGGTATAATTGGTTCAAACTTCGGTCCAGATGGTTCATATACTTTAGGTGAGAGATTCTATAATTTAAATGAAAATGGTGAGATTGATGAAACATTAGATGCTATTTATCCTGAATGTCGATATGAAGAAGGTGGAACTGATGGATGGAGACAAGGCGAAGATGAATTTGATATCCCTGCCCCAATGGATGGTCATACAAATATTAGATTTTCACATCTAGAATGGATGAATCAAACTGATATCAATGGAAACACATGTTGTATGGAAGGAATATTTTTCTCTGTTGATAAAAAATCATGGAAAAATTACGATGAAGTTGCCCAATGGGATATTTATGGCAATACTTGGCAACTAAGTGGTATTGATAGAATAAAATTTTCTTGGGATAACAATGCTCTTGATTCATTATTTTGGATCGATGATAATAATGTTCAAAATCCATATGAGGTCTATATTTTTGCTGATGATAATATTGTTGGTGGTGATGGAAAATTCAACTCTGAAGATACGTATGTAAATATGAATTCAAGTCAATATTTTGCAGTTGATCCAGAATTCTTAATTTCAAATGGTGAAGGGGCCAAAATTTCTGTTGTTGTTGGTGAATGTGCTCTTGAGGGAACTGATGAATATATTTATGATAATGATGGAGATGGGTGGCCAAATAGTAACTGTGTAGATTGCCCTAAAGAATTTTGTCCTGGTACATTTACAGGGGATTATTATGCAATATGCCAAGATGAATTTTGTATTGAAGATCCAACCAATCAATTATATATTGATTGTCCTGAGGAAACTTTCACAAAACAAAGAATTTATAATGTCCGTTCATTAAACATTGATATAGAAAATAATAATTTTTCAAATCAAGATACAAGCTATGCTGGTGGTGATGGTTTAATTGATGCTTTTTTATCTGTATGCAAATATAATGAAGAAGTAAGGTATACTGAATTAGATCAAATTCGCGACAATTTTATTTCTTCGGGTAATGAAGAATTTCTTTTCCTTGATCACGATTGTACAATTAATGATAATGGATTACCTGAAGAATGTCAAGCATTCTTTAATGGTTTAGATGAAAATAATGATTCCTTAAACTACTACATAAATACTAATGCCTGGGTTCAAAAATGGTATAAAATTGATGATATACAAGAACAAGATACAAATGATGCAATATATTGCGAAACAAATGCAGTAGATGATTGCAATCAATGTGCCACGACAGATATTAATAATGATGGTATATATGAAGATTTCAATATAGATGTTGATTGTACTGGAGAATGTTTTGGAAATGCAATTATAGATGAATGTGGAAAATGTCAGACAAACCTTCTAAATGCAAACTTAAATTCGATTTATAATCATTTTATTACTGGACCAGATGTAGATTGTAATGGTGAGTGTTTATATGGTACTCCTAAATATGCTGAAAAACATGCTAATGGAGACACTCAATATGGGATGGCATCAATTAACTCTTGTGGAATATGTTCTGGAGGTAATACGTTACATAATCAATTAGTTGAAATTGATGAATGTGGTGTCTGCCCAGCTATTCAATTTGCAGAACCATTTTATGATGCTAATAATGATAGTATTTGGAACAATAATGAAGAATATCTTGATTTGATTAATGATAATATTTTTACTCAAATTAATACTGATTATTTTTATGGTCAAGATTGTTGGGAAGATATAAATATGGATGGAGAATGGACTGATGAAGATAGCTATACTGATGTTAATAATAATGGACAATGGGATCCAGGTGAACCTGTACAAGATCCTAACGGAGATGGATACACTCCTGCAGAGCCTTTAAAGCTACCTGGTGAATGCTCTCAAATAGACCTTAATTATAAGTATAACGATGGACCTAATTGTGATGGTGCTTGTTTTAATGCAAATTATTCAATTTATAGTCAATCATTTCTTGATGATTGCTCAGAATGCAGTTGTTTGAATGGAACAATTGATAATGAAGATAATTTTTGTACTATTAATCATCTTCCAAATTCAGGTGATTCAGAACCACAAGGATCTTTCGAATACCATAATTCATGTATAGATTCAATTTTCTATAATGGATATGATAATAATGGGCAACAAATCAATAGTATTCAAAACTTTACCGCATTATCTGATCCAGCCGAAAATAACTCAGAAATTGATAAAGTAATTTTAGAATGGGAATATAATCCAGAACTTTATATACCTCAAATACCATTTAAGATCTTAAAGTACATTGAAGATTCAGATTCATGGTCAGAATTAGAACC
>CAYTPF010000238.1:0-2773 GCA_964439775.1 uncultured bacterium
GTTGGTTAGAGCACCGGAATCATAATCCGGGTGTCCGGGGTTCGAGTCCCTGCGCTGCTACTTAAAGATAAGGCCCTGTAATTTTTATTAGTTACAGGGCTTTTTTAATGTAATTTATTAATTTTTTTGTCTGGGTTTGTTTTGTCACTATCTCCTTGTTGAGTATCTCTTTTTTTAGTTAAATTAAAATTTTCAAAAGGAGATGATCATTTATGATTTTAGCTGTTGACCATTATACGATTGCAACATTTACGCAGGAGTGGTGGACTGCTAATATTGTGTCATTTTCTGTAATTGCTCTTTTCCTTTATTTGGGCAAGATGCTAGATTCAGGAAGAAGAGTATATTTAACCAGGTTTATTGCTGCTATTCTAATTCTTAGAGTATTGCTTGTGCATCCATATCACATGTTTGTATTGAATGATTGGGATGTAACTGTAAATCTACCTCTTCATTTATGTGGATTATCTGCGATCCTTTCAGGTATTGTTCTTTTATATCCAAGGCAAACGCTTTATGAACTTTTATTTTTTTGGGGTATCCCCGGAGCGTTTCATTCATTTATGACGCCTGAATTTACGGGTGGTCATCATGGCGTATTGTATGTTGAGTTTTTTATATCTCATGGGGGGATACTTTTATCGGCCTTGTATTTAACGATCGTTCAAGGAATGAAGCCTAGGGTAGGATCATGGTGGAAAGTTTTTTTGTATTCTCAGCTGCTTATTCCAACTATTGGACTAGCGAATTATCTTTTAGATGCAAATTATATGTTTTTATGTGTAGCGCCTATTGTTGAAAATCCATTTATTTTTACAAGAGAATGGCCCTGGTATATTTTAGGAATTGATATTGCTGCACTTGTTCATTATTATATAGTTTATTTGATTTCTAGATTAAAAAAAAATTAGTTGATTTTTTTATAAAATTATTTTTGGTTAGAATACCTTTAAACCAATAAATTCTATCTTATATTTCATCATAATAAAAGGTTAAAGAATGAACAGTTTGAAGTCATCTATAATTTTAATCATTTTAGGCTTTAGTTTTTCGCAATTTAATCCTGATAATATTGGTGTGTCTGCAAGTTTTGGCTCTGTAACGATTGATAATGAAGTCTATAATCAGATTGCTCTCCGTCCTGAAATCCCTATTGGAAATTTTGGCCTTGGTCTTGATCTTTATTTTTATATTAATGGCGATGGCGAACTGTATAAAGAAAATTGGGATTTTTCTAGTGCAAAAGCAGGCTATAGGACGATCATGGATAAAATTTATTATGCCCGTTGGGGACGTCCTACTGATCCAATTTATATTAGAGCTGGATCATTGTTGCATTCTACTTTAGGAAATGGAATTTTAGTAAATGCATATTCAAATGCAATGGAGTATCCTCAAATTAAGAGAATTGGCTTAGATTTTAAGGCAGAAGCTTCAGGTTTAGGTTTTGAGTATATTCAGAGTGATTTTAAAAGAATACCAGGGATTATAGGTTTAAGAGTCTCTAGTGCTGTGATGCCAGGGATGTCTGCTGGATTTTCTATTGTTACAGATCAAAATCAAAATGCAGGTTTAGGCGATAGAGATGAAGATGGCTATCCAGATGTTTTTGATCACTATCCTTTTGATGAGAGTAAGTTTGATGAAGCTCAAGAGAGTAAGGATGAGTGGTATCCGATTTGGTCATCATCAGTTGCTCCATATGTCGCTGATACCTTAGAAGCTGGAAGTAGTTTTGATGATTGGTTTTTAACTCTGCCTTTAAATCATAATACATTTAATACTAGTACTTATGATAAGGATCCAGTGAGTGGATTTAGTTTTGATGTAGTCTATGTTTTAAACAGAAATATTAGTTTATATGCGCAATTTGCTCAGCTCATTGGCGAAACAGCTGATCATGGAGCAAATTATAAAAATAATCTTGGTCAAGGTTATGTACCAATAGGGATGCAGGCTAAGTTTGGTCCATTTAATTTAAAAGCTGAATATAGAAGTAATAGTAAAAACTTCCTTTTTAATTATTGGGACAGGTCATATGATGTGACTAGGGCTGTTTATTCTGAAGGTCAGATAATAACAAGAGAATCTCAGTTGTACAAGTATGGTAAGATGAGTGGTTTGTATGCTGAAATGTATTCTGACTTTTTTAATGTAGTGACAATTGGAACAGGTTACCAGGATTTAGTTGGTGAACAATGGGATGATACTGAAATGAAGTATGTGGATGACTCAAATAGATCTTTAAAAGCTATGATGGAGCTAAATACTTCAATAATACCAAAACTTAAAAAGGCTCAGATTTTTTATATGCAAAACAATGTCAAGAATCCATTTGATTTTGAGGCTACACCATCAACGGTTTATGGCTATGACTTATCTCTTCAAATGAATAGTAGTATGATGCTTGTTTATAAATCAAGAACAACGTTTGTTGATACAGGAAATGGAGTTGAGCCTGTTAATTCAGCTCAATTTGAAACTCAAATTTTATTTAATTAGATGACATCAAAAGAAATTAGACAACAATTTATAGATTTCTTTGAGAAGAAAGACCATAAGTTTGTAAGAAGCTCTTCTGTAGCTCCTTTAGATGATCCTACGCTTTTGTTTACAAATGCTGGGATGAATCAATTTAAGCCAATTTTTTTAGGTGATAAGAATCCAGATAGTAGGAGAGCAACAAATTCTCAAAAATGTATAAGAGTTAGTGGAAAACATAATGACCTTGAAGAGGTGGGTGTTGACGATTATCATCATACATTTTTTGAGA
>CAYTPF010000239.1:0-2747 GCA_964439775.1 uncultured bacterium
ATTTTTTCAGATGCTCCTATTTTTTTTTCAATATATAGTTTAGTTTCTTTTTGAATCTTATTAACTTCTGATTGATCATTTAGTAATTTGAAATATTCGATCATTTCAGAAAAATTATTTACTATAAATCCAATTTTTTCATTAGTCATTTCTACAGCTTCATCTAATATATGTATATTGGGACCATAAGTCACAATAGAACCATATATAGCTGGTTCTATAACAGAATGTACTCCAGCACCAAATCCACCTCCAATATATACAAGATCACTATATTTATATAAATCTGCTAAAATACCTACTTTATTTATAATAATTACTTCAGGTATTAATTTATCAACTTTATTAAATCGAATTGGTTCCAATTTAATTTTTTGTAATTTGGTTTCTAAATTTAAAATAGTTTTATCATCAGTTTCATGTGGAACAATAATTAGTCTTATTTTTTTTTCTTTTAATGATTGATTCCCATTTATAAAATAATTTTTTAAAGCATCAAAAACAATATTATAATCTGAATCAATGATACTACCAAAAATAATATTTTTTGTTTCATTTATTTTTTTAGGGAATAATGCTAAGTTATTATTAAGCATTCTAGTTTTGATTCTATCAAATCTGCTATCACCAGTACAAATTATATTCTTTTTATCTATGAGTAATTCAATATTATTTTTTATTCGTTTTGAGGGAGTTAAAATTTTATGAAAAAAATTAAAAATCCATTTATTAAAATAAAAAAAAGGGAATTTAATTCGCATTGAATTTGAATATAAATTTGCATTTATTAAAATTGTTTTGATATTGAGTAAATTAGCTATAAAAATATGAGATGGCCATATATCATGCCGTGTTATAATATAGTAGTCAGGGTTGATTTTTTTAAAGAATAGTAAACTTGATAAAATGAAATCAAAGGGATGATAGCATATATGATTAATATAACTTTTTTGAGATATTTTATTGTAGATTGTTGGAGAGAAAAAAGATTGAACAATATAGTATTTTTTTTTATCTAAAGATTTTAATATTGGAATTAACTGTTCAAATTCACCTGCAGAAGCTGCATGAAATAATAATGTTTTTTTATTAGGATGTTTATTTTTTATATCTTTTTTTATTGAATTGATACTAGTCCATAATTGGTTCCAATGATCTCCAATTTTAATATTGAAAAAAGAAATAATTAAAATAATTAACCATAATATTGGAGATATTAGAGCATAAATAATATATAAAAACATTTTTTCAAATTAGGAGTTTTTAATAATAATTTCAGCAAATTCTCTGAAAGCTCCATCACCACCATATCGATTGGTTATATAGTCAGGTTTAAACTGATCTAATATAGGACTGTTAGGAGGCATAGCAGAAAATCCAACTACTTTTAACAGATCTAAATCATTTACATCATCACCGATAAAAGCAATATTTTCAAGTTTAACATTAAATTTTTTGCATATAGTATGAGCTCTATTAAGTTTGTTTTTTTCACCAAGATAATAATTTTTTATTTTCAATTTTTTGGCTCGTGCTTTTGTAGCGATACAATTTTCTGAGCTAATAATTATGGTTTCTAAATTAATTTTTTTTAGTAGTTCTACTGCCATTCCATCATAGGTTGAAAAGCATTTAAAAGCAAAACCATCATGATTATAATAAAATTTGCTATCAGTCCAAACACCATCTATATCAGTTAAAATTAATTTTATAGGTTTTAAGTTTAGTTTTACCATTTTATGTAAGAATCTTTAATTATACAATCTTCATTTATATCAACTTTAGTCTCTTTACCTATTATATCATTTAATTTCATTGGTGAAATTCCTGTCCCAGGTCCTTTAGTGGTAATCATATCCCGCTTAATTATTGTCCCAGATGAAATATCATATTTTGAGACTAAGCTTTTACCAAGTTTTTTAAAAATTGGTTTTTCAGATTCTTGGATTGTTTTATTTTTTGAGCCTAGAGCATCTTCAACATGTCTAATATCTCGAACCATTTTATGAAAGCCTGATGGCTCAAGTGAAGCAGCATGATCACCACCTTTCATTGTTCTATCAAGAGTAAAATGTCTTTCTATGATTCTTGCACCTAAAGCAACTGATACAGTAGGAATTGCTATCCCTAATTCATGACCTGAATAGCCTATAACAGCATTAGGAAATTCATTTTTATATGTTTGAATTACATTTAAATGTATCTCTTTAAATTTTGCAGGGTATGTAGATGTACATTGTAAAACAGCAATATTCTTATTGATTTTGTAAATAAGATTATATGCTTTTTTCACAATTTCCATATCCGCCATACCTGTAGATAATATCATAGGTTTATTTTTTTTAGCAGTATGTTCTAATAAAGGGAAATTAGTTAAGTCTGCTGATGCCATTTTAAAAAAAGAAACCCCTAGTTTATCTAAAAAATCAATACTCTCTTCATCCCATCCTGAAGCACTAAACATAACATCTAAATTATTAGAAAATTTGAATAATTCAATATAATCATCTTCAGTTAATTCAAGTGCTATTTTATGTTCACCATAAGTTTTACCAAAACTATTTGGATTTTCATATGGCATATTGAGACCTTCTTTAGTTAGAATTCTAGAAATAGACCTTTTTTGAAATTTAACAGCGTTTGCCCCTGCATCTTTTGCTTTTTTAATTAATTCTTTTGCAATATTTACATCACCTTGATGATTAATACCAATTTCTGCAATAATAAATGTGGGGTTATTATCGCCA
>CAYTPF010000240.1:0-2723 GCA_964439775.1 uncultured bacterium
AAGGATTACAGTTGACTATAAATCCATCTACTCAACTAGCCAAAATGAAAAGCAAAGAATGGACAGCTCAATCTTCTGATAATCCTCAAATTTTTATATATCCATGGGATAATATTAACCATAGACAATCTCGTATTGTCCCATTTGATTTTAAAATTACATTTCATGATTCTATAATATATAAACAGCATTCATTGGTACCATTTGGTTTAAATGGTATTTTTGGATCTGAAGATAGTATTGACACTAATGATCTTATGGCGAGTGGTTTAATTACTCCAGAGTCATTAACAAGAGAATATCCCTTTTATATAAAAAACACCACTTTAAATGATACAATGAGTTTGATTGGTATTGATATTGATGTTCCACAAAATGGTTTTAATGTTTGGGAAGATAGAATCTTGGTAGGAACATCAGTTAAAGATAGTGACTCGCCATATTATGGAACATGGGTTGGAACAACTTGTGAAATAGATTTTAGAGGTATTCAAGAATCAAGCAGGCCTCAATTTGGTGATGAATATGAAGTAAAATTTGATAGGCCATTTTGGAGTGGAGATACATTGATCTTTTCAACTGGAATTAAAGATACTATTATAGAAACAAGTTTAAAAAGTGAAATGGAAAAAATTCGAGTTGTTCCAAATCCATATGTAATGACAAATTTGTTAGAAGAGGCAATTTATAGTACAAGTTTTAATCAAAGAAGAAAATTAATGTTTACCCATTTACCTGCTAGATGTGAGATTAAAATTTTTACAGTTTCAGGTGTATTGGTTGATAAAATTATAGTTGATAATAATTTAGATAATGGTGTAGCATATTGGGATCTTCTTACAAATGAATCACTAGAGGTTGCAGCTGGTATGTATGTATACCATGTTAAAGATTTAGTGTATGATAATGGTTCAGAAAAAATTGGAAAGTTTGCAATAATCAAGTGAAGCTTATAATTATATATATATTATTATCATTTGGTTTGTCTGTAGATAAGAATGGAACTACCTCAGCAACGTTTTTAGAGATTGATATAGGAGGTGAAATTACATGTATGGGAGGAGCAGGTGTAAGTCATGTTGATGACGCATCTTCCACATATTGGAATCCAGCAGGTTTAGCATTTTCAAAAAAAAATCAATTATTTTTTATGAATCAATCATGGATTGCAGGAATTCAGCATAGTTATTCAAGTGTATCAGTACCGATAAATCGTTTAGGTACTATTGGCTTAAGTATTAATTTAATGAATTATGGAGAAACTGAGGTTACAAGCTTAGATTTTCAAGACGGTACAGGTGATTATTATTCAGCATTAGATTATTCTGTGTCTTTTAGCTATGCTAGAAAGTTTGTTAATTGGTTTGGATTTGGAACTTCAATAAAATATATAGGTTCTAAAATATGGCATACTAGTGCATCGGCATTTGCAATGGATTTAGGTGCACAAATTTATACTGATTTTTTATCATCTAAAAAGGGAAAACATGATGGTTTGAAAATTGGTATGAGTATTTCTAACTATGGTACTAAAATAAAATATGATGGTTTAGATTTGATTCAGCCAATTGATCCAAGCGATGATTATGGTAACTATGGTGATGTAATGGGTAAATATGAAGCATCTTCATGGGAGCTTCCATTAATATTTAGATTAGGATTATCTAATGATTTTATAAAATCAAAGTATTCATCATTAATTATTGCATTTGATGCTATTCATCCTAATAATGATAAAGAAAGATTTAATATTGGGATAAAATATTCTAGAATAAATTCTCAATTATTTAATTATTATGTAGGTGCAGGTTATAAAGGAATACATATGAAAATAAGAGAAAAGAATGAAAAAATAAAAATTCAGTTTTCTTCAGAATTTGGACCATCTTTTGGAGCTGGAATGTCATTGCCTATTCAAAATAAATTAAATTTAAAGTTTGATTATACTGTTCGATTTGTAGGTGTATTTGGTATTATGAAGTTAGCAACATTGAGTCTGGAGTTTTAATGTATAAAATTTTTGTTGCTATAAAAATTATTATATTTTCTTTTTTGAATGCTGAAATATATCGAGGTGAAATCATTGCAAAAATTGGTGATGACATTATTTTTAAAGAAGATGTTATTGAAAGAGCTGAGTATACTCCAAGGCCATTGTATTGTAGAGGTAACTCATCAATTGATAAAAAAATAATAATTAATACATTGATCGGTGAAAAATTATTCTCTAAAGAATGGAAAGAGTTTAATACCTCTATAAATGTAGAAAATTATTTAATTGGAAGAAAAAATCAAAAAATGAGAGATCTTTTGTTTTATGAAATTATAAAAAAAGATTCAATTAATTATAAGAAATATTCTCATTGGTATAAATTTTCAGATTTTAAATATGATATACAATATTTATCAATAACAGATGTTAATTCAATTGAAAAAGTTAAAGAGTTAATTGCTTTGGGGTTTAATTTGAGTGATATTTATAAAGAAATGGTTGGCAATGAGAAGACATTACCAACAAGAGAGAATATTACAATGTTTAACTTAGATAATATTGCATTACGCGAGAGCCTTTATGAAAAAAAATTATATCCAGGAGATTTAGTCGGACCTGTTAAGACTGATGATAACATTTATATGTTTTATGAGATTTTAGATTTTGAAGAAGTAATTAATTTAAGTCAAAATAATAAAGAAATAGTTTATAATCAAATATCAGAATTAAT
>CAYTPF010000241.1:0-2722 GCA_964439775.1 uncultured bacterium
TTTAGGATCAATAACTTTAGCTTTCTTAATACTTATTTGGATAGGCGAGGCCTTCTCGTTTGCTTCAAAGCCAGATACAATTTATGATTTAGAAGGAGAACAAAAAAAAGTTAATGAAAAATTCATAACTGCACAAATATTATCACAAAGCTTAGACAGGGTTTATCAAGTTTTTAAACAAAACTTAAATATCAATAGAAAGCTTAATAAATCACATGAAAAAATGCCATTTCTTGATGATTTAACTGATATAATTCACAAATTAAATATTAAAGATCCAATTAACATGCGTCCCTTAAGTAGTGATAGAAGAAAGACATATACAGTTTCATCTTATTATTTAGAAATAGAATGTTCTTATGAAAAACTAGGAAAATTCATTGCAGAATTGGAAAAGAATGATCGATTAATTGAAATCAATGAATTTGAAATAGTAAATGGGTATGAAAGAGTAACTAGCTCTAATAGTCTAGAAAAATTACCCGATCAGTTAATTAAACTTGAATTGGCAACAATTTCTTTAAATAAAACGAAAAGCTAAGGTATCAATAATGGATAAACGCACAATTTTTATATGGAATGGTATTTTAATAGCTTCATTGCTTGTAATTGTTTTTTATTCTTATAAAATATATAATTATAACGAACAGAAAAATCGACTATGGGAAACATATTTATCTGATCAGGTTGGAACTGATGAAAAACTTCAAAAAAAGGTTAATGATTTAGAGAAAACATATAAAGATAGAAAAAAATTCAAATTTAAAATGAAGAAGAATCCAGTTGATCTATCAAATGTTATAAATTTTGAAGGTATAGATTTTAATTTTGGAGGAAGTGGTTTTAAGGCAATCAAATTACTTCACATTACTCAGACAGAAAATTCAATTCCACTGGCTACTGTAAGATATAAAAACAATTATCATAATCTTTTTGAAGGCGATACATTGGGTGGAGGAAAAGTTGTCAATGTTACAAAGACAGAAATGAAATATCAAAAAGATGGAGAAATATATTCATTCTCAGTTAAACCAAAATCACAAAATAATATTCAATTAAATAATTAAAATGGGAAAATCAATTACAATGAATTTATATACGTTAAGCTTATTAATATTAATAAATAGTTTGTTTGCATTAGAAGTAGTTTCAACTGAAGCTGAGGAACTACCAAAAAATATTTTAGTATCAAATGATAATAGTGAGTCCTTACCTAAAATTAATATCCATGCAGTTGATACATATTTACCTGCTCTACTTCAAATGCTTGCAGAGCAAAGTGGTTACAACATTGTAACTGGCCCTAATGTAAATGAAAAAGACAAACTTACAATCCATATTGAAGATGTTCCTATTGATCAAGCAATAAATATGGTAGTTAGAGCATCTGGTCTAAGCTATGAAATTTTAGGTAATTCTATTCTAGTTGCTAGTAAAGAAAAACTAACTGAAGATGTTGGAATAACTCCTCAAGTATTTACTCTCCAATATGCAAATGCTGATGATGTTGCTAACTTTTTAACGACTATTACAGAACAGGTGACTGTTGATAAAGCTGGAAATAAACTACTCATTAATGCAAGTCCTAAAAAAATTGCAGAGATACAAAAAATAATATCTAAAATAGATGTACCTCCTGTTCAAATTATGCTAGAGGCAAAGCTAATTGAAGTCACTCTATCTGAAGATGATAAAAAAGGGATTGATTGGGCAAAATTAAACCAATTTCAAGTTATACTAGCAGAAACAGGTGCACCATTAGATATGGGTGGAAATTCATTAACTGGTTCTTTATTACCTGGAAGCTCATTTGAAAAGAATGAATTAGGTGAAATACTTGAATCGTTAGAACCGCAAACCCTTGGGCAGCTTCCTGAATCAATGTATTTTCAACGCTTAGGTAGTAATTCATCACCTACATTTAGTAGACAACTTACTGCATTTGATTTTACACTTGATTTACTATTAAAAAATAACAAAGCAAATGTTCTTGCTAATTCACAAGTAGTAACATTAAATGGTCATACTGCAACAATACGTATGGTTGATATAGTACCTTACATACTTTCAAGCGGAGGAGTTGGTGGGCAAGTTCAAGTTCAAAGAACTGAGGTTGGTGTTAAGCTTGATATCATACCTAACGTTAATACGGATGGTTATATAACTACTACGGTAACTCCTGAAGTTAGTAGTATATTTGATTTCATTGGTCCAGATAGAAATATCCCTTGGGAAAAGAAACGAATTACCACTACTACTGTTAGGAGTCAAGATGGAGAGTCAATTGTTATAGGTGGACTTCTATCAGGAAATAAAATAAATGTAGAAAATAAGTTCCCATTATTATGGAGAATACCTTGGTTCAATATTGGAGAAAGGTTTTTTACTCACAAAACAGAAATTACTACAAAAACAGATTTGATTATCCAAATTACACCTAAAATTGTAAGAGATAATTATACAGGTATAAATAAAACAGAAATTCATCAAGAAACTGAAACTATGTTTGATAATTTTCAAGATGAACAAAAAGATAGCGAGGAAGTAAATGAAGATAAATAACTATATATCAAATATATTTAAACTTAGCTTTATTTGTTTAATTTTTATTCTAAGTTGTGATGACCAAGCACCAACAAGTGTTCAGAATATTTTTTCTTTGTGCTTCGTGCGAATGTTTAAGTTTAAGTTTGATGGCAAAAAATTCCGAATGTCACGCTTT
>CAYTPF010000242.1:0-2711 GCA_964439775.1 uncultured bacterium
ATCAAATTCTGAAAATATTATGAATTTAGCTCAAGCTTTAATAGATGTTAAAGAAAAAATTAAAACTTGTGAACTATGTCATAATATATCTGAAACATCTCCATGCTTATTATGTTTAGATCCAAAAAGAGATAAAACAATCTTATGTATTGTTGAGGATTCTTCAGATATAATGCTTATTGAAAAAACAGGTTATAATGGATTATATCATGTTATGGGTGGTACAATATCTCCGCTTGAAGGAATTAGTGCTGAGCATATTTTTATTGATGACATATTGGATAAGGTAGATCAATTTAATGAAATAATTATTAGTACGAATGCAAGTATAGATGGAGATACTACGTCACTTTACATTCAAAGGCTATTGAATGATAAAGAAATTAAAATTACTAGATTAGCTAGAGGATTACCTGTAGGGGGCCAATTGGAATACGTTGATGAAGCAACTTTATCTAAAGCAATTGAAAATAGGACAAATTTTAATGATTAAGTTTATACCGAATTTATTAACTATTTTTAGAATTATTTTAGTTCCATTTTTTGTTTATTTTTTAATGTCTGATTTTTATGGTAGTAAATTATATGCAATTATAATATTCTCAGTAGCATCAATTTCAGATTTGTTAGATGGTAAAATTGCTAGAAAATATGGAATTATAACCAAGTTTGGTACATTTATGGATCCATTAGCGGATAAGATCCTTGTAGTATCAGCATTTTTATCATTTGTTTTATTGGGTTATATACCATTATGGATGTTGATCATAATTGTATTTAGAGATGTTATTGTAACATTTCTAAGAATGTTAATGGAACATAATGGTATGACAATGGTAACCAGTAATATTGGAAAACTTAAAACTGTAATTCAAATGCTATCTATTAATTTAATTTTATTTTATTTGATTACTATATCTTACGATATTGATATAATAGCTGATTTTTTTGATGAATTTTCAATTATATATTTTTTTATGATTATAACAACATTTATTACATTATTTACTGGTTTTGACTATTTTTATAAAAATCATAAATCTATAAAAATGATTATTCTAAAACGTGAATAAAATTTCACAGTTTATATCTAGTGTTTTTTATATTGGATATTTTCCGTTTGCTAGTGGAACTTTTGCAAGCTTTATAGCTTTGATACTATGGTGGTACATTCCTAACAATAATGTGCAAATAATCATCATAATTACTACAATATTATTGGGTACATATTTCTCTAATTTAATTGAGAAAAAATTAAATCTTAAAGATCCCTCATTTATTGTAATTGATGAATTTGCAGGTATGTTTATTAGTTTAATGTTAATACCTAAAGATATATCTCTATATATATTAGGTTTTATTCTATTTAGATTTTTTGATATATTCAAACCATTTTATATAGATACAGTGCAAAAGTATAGATACGGTATTGGAGTAATGGCAGATGATATTCTAGCTGGTATAGTAACTCTATTTATAATCAATTTATATATGTTATTTATTTTTTAAAAATGAATGCTTGTATTATTACAATTGGTAATGAATTATTAAATGGAAGTACAATTGATACTAATTCAGTTTGGCTAGGCAAACAATTAGATAAATTAAATATAGTTGTTTCTGAAAAACTTACTATACCTGATGATAGTTTAATTATTGAAAAATCAATTATAGGTATATCATCGAGAGAATTTGATTATATATTTATTACGGGTGGACTAGGTCCTACTCATGATGATATAACTAAATCTGTTGTTAAAAAGATTTTAAACTCCGATGAATATTTTGATGAAAAATATTTTAATGAATTGAAATTAAAATTTCAGAAACGCAATTTAAAAATATCTAATATAAATAAAGAACAAGCTATTATTTTATCAAAATGTAACCCCATTAAAAATCCTATGGGAACAGCATTAGG
Organism: uncultured bacterium; assembly: GCA_964439775.1. Taxonomy (GTDB): domain Bacteria; phylum Fidelibacterota; class Marinisomatia; order SCGC-AAA003-L08. The sequence continues at coordinate 1,922 of CAYTPF010000242.1, forward strand.
TATTGAGTTTCAGTTAAATAAATCTCAAGTATTTATCATGCCAGGCGTTCCATCAGAAATGAAAGCAATGATTAAAGAGATTATCTTTCCTAGATATTTTAAGAATTTTGATGAGGTTGAAAATAATATAACAATTTTAACTGCTGGATCTCATGAGAGTTATATAGCAGAAAAAATTGATGATCTTATTAAATTGTATAAGAAAGAAATAAAAATAGCTTTTTTACCACGATATACAGGTGTAAACATTAGGCTAAGTATATTGGAAAATAAAAATTTAGATAGATTGATAGAATTTAAAAAAAATATAACAAAAAGATTGGGTAAAATAGTATATGGTTATAATAGTGATAAATTAGAAGAAATTGTAGGTAAAATTTTATTAGAGAAAAAACTTACTATATCTTTAGCAGAGTCTTGTACTGGTGGTTACTTATCTAAAAAGATAACAAATAACCCTGGATCTTCTAAATATTTTATTGGTAGTCTAATTGCTTATAATAATAGTATTAAGGAGAAAATTAGTGTTTCAAAAGATAAATTAGATTCTTTTGGAGCAGTTAGTAAAGAAGTAGTTGTAGCTATGGCAAATGGAATTAAAGATGAGTTTTCTACTGATATAGGTTTTTCTATATCAGGAATTAGTGGTCCTAGTGGGGGTAGTAAAGATAAAGACGTCGGTTTAGTTCATATGGCATTAGCATATAAGAATAAAATAATTCATAGAAAGTTTAATTTTATTCCTAAACGTAACCTGCACAGGGAAATATCTACGGAGGTTGCATTGAAT
>CAYTPF010000243.1:0-2707 GCA_964439775.1 uncultured bacterium
TGCCTTTTAAATATGGATTTTTCTGATGAAATTCTTTTAAACTATTTAAAATTAGCTTAATAATTTCATCCATTTGATACTTTGTAATAATCCAATCATCACTTTTATATTTAATAATACTAATATTTTTATAATTTTTTATTTTTTCTCTTAATAATTCTATAGATATCCCAAATTTAATTTTTGCCTGATTAAGAGTCATTGGATTAGATGAAAAATGTTCAATCATTTTATCTAAAATAATATCATCATCTCCATTATATATGTCTTTCAAATAATATTTAATTGATTTCCATCGACCCTTTAACTCATTATCAACTACAATGCCTCCGCCAATAGTAATCATAGGAGAAAAGGTCCTTAAAATAAATTTATCATGCATAGCTACTGTAATAAATGATTCTAATTTTATTAAACAAATATTTTTTTCATTTGGTTTAACTTCTTTTTGATCAATTAAAAAAATTCTTGCAATAACTTCTTGTGTACCAACATGAATTCTAATTCTTTGGTTATGCTTTAAAATATTATTATCATTATCCAATAATTCTATAATTGCAGCAATTTGATTAGTTTCAATAAAAAAATCTTTTTCTACAATCTGACTCCCTCTACCTATATTTTTTTTATCAATTCCTTGAATATTTATTGCAGCTCTGTCACCCAATACAACCTTAGGAACTAATCGATCATGAGATTGTATATTCCTTACTCTACATTTAATTGATTCTGGCATAATTTCAATTTCTTGACCAACCAATAATTGTCCAGAAACAACAGTTCCAGTTACAACTGTTCCAAAACCCTTTTTAATAAATACTCTATCAATATGCATTCTAAAAATATCTGAATCATATCTATCAGGTACATTCTGAGCAATATTTATCAATTCTTTTTTTAATAAATCTATATTTTGATTTTTAATTGTTGATACTTCAAGAACTGGTGCATTTTTTAAAAATGTATTTTTTACTAAATCATCTATATCAGATTTAACTAATTCTAACCATTCCTGGTCAACTAAATCTATTTTATTAATAACAATACAACCATACTTAATATCTAGCAATCTTAATATATCTAAATGCTCTCTTGTCTGCGGCATAACACCATCATCTGCAGCAACAACTAATAATGATACATCAATACTTGATACACCCGTCATCATATTCTTTAAAAACTTTTCATGACCTGGAACGTCAATAATTGTAATATGATCATTTAAAAATGCAAATCCTATATCAATAGTCATACCTCTTTGCATTTCTTCTATCATTTTATCAGTATTTACACCTGTTAATGATTTGATTAACGATGTTTTTCCATGGTCTATATGACCTGATAGACCTATAATAACTTGATTCATTTTAGTATTTGATTAATTGTATTACTTAAAATTTTTATATCCTTATCTAAAATTGCTTTTAGATCTAAATAAAAATTATCCTTTTTAATATATCCAATAACTGCTGGTTTATAGGTTCTAAAAAGGCGTGATAATTCATTAGAAGATTTTTTTATATTATGAAATTTCAATGCAATACTAGGTTTTTTTTCAGTTGGTAAAGAACCGCTTCCTACCTCAACCTCTGATTCAACTAAAGAAATATGATTATCTTTTATGATTTGTTTATTTATATTTTTTAATATCGCGTTCCCTTTATCTCTCAATACCTGTCTATCTTGATTAAGTAATGATAAAGTTAAATTATTTTTAAATACATAATCCTGAGTTTTATATTGAGATAAAGTTTTTTCTAACATTGTTAAAATAAATTTGTTACATCTTAAAGATCTATACAATGGGTTCTTATGTATCTTATTTATTATTTTCTTCTTTCCACAAATTATACCTGCCTGAGGACCTCCTAATAATTTATCAGAACTAAACATAATTAAATCAAAACCCAATTCCATATATTTTTGAATTATATCATCATTAGATATACTTTTGTTATCTAAAATCATACCACTACCTAAATCTAGAATTATAGGTATATTATGTTTTTTTGATAAATCAATTAACTGCTTAAAATCTGCATCTTTAGTAAAACCTACAACCTTATAATTACTTGGATGTACGATCAAAATTGCACCTGTATTTTGAGTAATTGCATTTTTGTAATCATCAATATGCGTTCTATTAGTCGTACCTACTTCAACCATTTTACAACCTGACTTCTGAATAACTTCAGGGATTCTAAATGAACCACCGATTTCAACTTGTTGACCTCTACTAATAATAACCTCTTTTTCAAATGATATTGTATTTAAAGCAATCAGGACTGCTGCTGCACAATTATTAACAACTAAAGAATCTTCTGATCTTAATAAATGGTTCAGTAATATTTTACTATATTGTAATCTTTCTCCTCTAATTGATTTTTTAACATTGAATTCTAATGAACAATAAGATGATATGACATCCATTGAACTATCAATAATTTCATTTGATATTGGCGCTCTACCAAAACCTGTATGCAAAACGATTCCGGTACCATTAATAATTGGTTGAATAGATGTTTCAATAATATTATTTAATGATAAAATAATATTATTTTTTATAATCTTTAAACTATTATCTGGGATGTCATTTTTAATTATATTTTCTCTAATATTATTAATATTTTTTTGGATGACATTTGTGATCAATGAATGTGGCAACTCATATTTATCAAAATCAATCAATAAAATCAACTCATCTACT
>CAYTPF010000244.1:0-2679 GCA_964439775.1 uncultured bacterium
TATAAAAATCTGTTTTCTTATAATCTATTATCATTTTAAAAATTTGTCATGACATCTAACATGATGGTCAGATTTATATTCTACTAATTTTTGATTTTCTTTTGTTCCAGCACATGGACATTCCTCAGGTTCAAAGCGATTACAGAACCTACATCCAGAACCCAATTCTAATAAAGAAGGAACCATCCCTGGCAAAGTTCTTAAACGCTCAACCTCTTCATTTAAAATTGGTATGGATTCCATTAAAGCCTTTGTATATGGGTGTTTAGGATTTTTAAACAATTCATGTACAGGTGCAATTTCTTGGATTTGTCCAGCATACATTACTATTACTCTATCACAAATTTCGGCTATAACTCCTAAATCATGAGTAATCATTATAACGGCTAATCCCATTTCTTTTTGAAGTTTTTCTATTAATTCAAGTATTTGTGCTTGTATAGTTACATCTAATGCAGTTGTTGGTTCATCAGCAATTAATACAGTTGGATTACAAGATAAAGCCATTGCAATCATTACTCTTTGTCTCATTCCACCTGATAATTGATGAGGATACTCATTAACTCTTCTTTCAGGATCAGGAATACCTACAAGACTCAACATATCAACAGCCTTTTTTTGAGCAGCAACATCATCTAATCCTTGATGCAACTTAACTGATTCAACAATTTGGTTACCGCATGTAAAAACCGGATTTAGAGATGTCATAGGTTCTTGAAATATCATAGATATCTTATTACCTCTGATGTTTTGTATTTTTTCCCTGCTCATTTCTAAAATATTCTCACCATCAAATAATATTTCTCCACCAGCATAAAATCCTGGTGGCTGAGCAACCAATCTCATCATAGATAAAGCTGTTACAGATTTACCACATCCAGACTCACCAACGATACCCAATGTTTCGCCGGGATAGACATCAAAGCTTACGTTTTCTACAGCATGAGCAACACCACCATCAGTATTAAAATACGTTCTTAAATTTTTAACTTCTATAATTGGTTTTTTATTAGACATTCTCTAGCTCTTTTGTTTGTTTTGATGACCATATAAATAAAACTACTACAATAAAGATTATAAGTATAGGGGATGCAAAATAAAATTCACTTGTACTATAATTTTTAAGTTCTTGAATTCTACCAATTAAGAGAGATATTCTACCCATAACTGCAAAACCAAATGATGCACCAAATTTTATCATTAAAAAATAAATACCTATTTTACTTAAATATCCGATACTACCTTTATGTTCTTTTGAAAAGAAAAAATATACTAAGCCTGTTAAAGTACCTATAAATATTAATAAAGAATTAAAAATATTCATTGGACTTTGAGAAAAATTAATAACTGAGGCCTGCACCTGTATTAGGATATCAGAATTAAGATATCCATAAAACCTTAAACCAGCTGCCATACCAACGATATAAGCTATTGGCCATCTTGCAAGCCAACTTAGTTGAGGCACAAGTCTCAATAGCATAAATATACCTAACAGAAATGGTATCAAATATGAAAATGCAAAAAAGTCATATCCATCAATGCCACCTTCAGGATAAACACTTCTTTCCAATAAACCAAATCCTGTTGTGATAAAATTTAAACCATCATAAATGAAATACCATAATTTATAAAAAATACCCAATTCATTTAAAATTGCATCATGCAAAGAACCTTCAGTATTATAAATCATCTGAATTTTTTCTTGCTCAAGCCCAATTTTATTAAGGTCTAAACTTTCTATATTTGGCCATAATCGACCGAACATATTTGGTTGAATTTGTTGCCAAAAAGCAATAACAGCTCCATAACCTGCAGAAACTCCAACGTATAAATGCTCCGCAGCTTTATAAAAAGGATTATCATCATATAAATAACTAAAAATACTTAAAGTAAGGAAGACTATAAGCCAAGCAGAAAAAATTTCAAAAGTAATCATTTTTTTATTCCTCCCCCCTTTTTCTTAAAATATAGTATGTAATATTTCCAAAAATTATAAATAAAACAATTACAATGTGTGAAATTGATTGTGCTGACATCATGCCTGTAGCCTCACCTGAAAAATCATATTGACTAAATTTACTGTATACTAATTGTTCATATTCTGCAGCACCAGGCATACCAGCTAATATTCCCCTGATTTGATTTGTTTCTACATAAGGAATAATATCTGTAACTTGAATGGAGGTACATCCAGTTGTAAATGGTATCTGTTTTGGATCAGTTCCAAATTGTACCCATTGTTTAGAACCTGGGTCTCCGGCTGACAAACTAACTACAAAATCAAAATCAGATATATTTTTTACTCCATCCATCATATTTAATTTTTTAACTTCATTACCTAGCAAGTCAACAGTGTACATTGTTTTTATATCAGAAGCTATTCCTTTTATTACCGCTTCTCCTCCAGGCTTATATCCTAAATTGACATAATGCTTATCATATTCTTTATCCATTTCTAAAGCAACTTTTGAGAATGCTTCAGTAGACATAAAATTCCCATCAGGCCATAACGCAAATCCATATACTAATACATCCATCGCAAATAAATGTCTTAATAACGCTATAGACATTGGGTGAATTTCTGGCATTGTGCTTGGACCATACTCAAATGATACAATAACTTTATCATTCTTGTTTAACTTATTTAATTCATCAAAAACTTTAATTGTGTCTGGTTTT
>CAYTPF010000245.1:0-2665 GCA_964439775.1 uncultured bacterium
TAAAAGGTGATCATGTTGCGATTACTCGCAAAATGGTTATGATGAAATAAAATTGTAGCATTTTTTATTGAGATAGGTGAGAATGGGCGAATAATATCGCCCATTCTTTTTATCATTATGTGATAAAGATTACATCCTTAATCAATAGTTTTTTTTAAAATGAGGTTATAAAAACTAAAAATTTTATATTATATTAGTATTGATTTACCTGATTTTATTTGGAGGAAAGAGGTAAGAGTGCGAAAGTTTAAAAAAAATTATTTCTTAATTGGTTTGTTGGTTTCATTTGGTATGACACAGCATTTTAATTTGAATGTTGAGCCTACAGGTCAATTTCAACTAGTAATATTTGAAGAATCAATTTCACTTTTAGAAGAAAATGATGAGATTGGAATTTTTGATTCAAATGGGGTGATTGAATCATGCTATCCTGATGAAGGCTGTGCAGATCCATTAATTGGTGAGGTCTTGGTTGGTACAGGTAGATGGGCAAATTCTCAATTATCTATTTCTTCTGTTATGTCATTAGACTTATCAGATTTTGGAGGGCCTACTTTAAATGGTGCTGTTAATGATAATCCTATTATTATTAAAGTTTGGGATAATAGTGAGAATATTGAATATACAGTATCTCCAATATATAGTGTTGGAGCAGGTTTTTATGGAGATCTTATAATTGCAATTTCTGAATTAGAATTAGGCTGTTTATCTGATGAAGACAATGATGGTATATGTGATGATATAGATGATTGTATTGGAGAATATGATGATTGTGGAGTATGTAATGGTGATGATAGCTCCTGTGAAATATATATTGAAACTAGTGTTACAACCACAGTGGATGAAGATATTTTAGATGATATAGAAACATTTGAAGAGGACTTTGAATCTTTAATAGAGACTCAATTAGATCTTCCAGATGGTTCTGTTGAGGTAACAGATATTATTATAATTTCAAGAGATGAACTTGAGATTATAGTGGAATATACTATTACTCTTACTGAAGAAGAATTAGCTGAAACAGATTATGAAGAGTTGGAGGATATAGAAGATATTTTACAAGATATTGAGGATGATATTGAAGATGGTGATGCTTTAGATTTTATTTATGGCTGTACTGATCCATCTGCATGTAATTTTGATAATGATGCAAATATAGATGATGGAAGTTGCGATTATGCTCAATTGTATTATGATTGTAATGGAGACTGTATTAATGATGAAGATAGTGATGGTATATGTGATGAACTTGATGAATGTATAGGAGAGTATGATGAATGTGGAGTATGTAATGGAGAAGGAGTTCCAGAAGATGCATGTGATTGTGATGGTAATGTAGAGGATTGTTTGGGTGAATGTGGTGGAGATGCTGTCTTAGATGAATGTGGAGTATGTAATGGAGAAGGAGTTCCAGAAGATGCATGTGATTGTGATGGTAATGTAGAGGATTGTTTGGGTGAATGTGGTGGAGATGCTGTCTTAGATGAATGTGGAATATGTGATGGCGACAATTCATCTTGTGAAGATTGTTGTGGAATTCCTAATGGAGATGGTTCTTCTTGTGATGGTGAATGTGGTCCTTGTGGTGGAGGAGTGCCTGAAGGTGCATGTGATTGTGATGGAAGTATTCCAGAGGATTACTATGATTGTGATGGAAATTGCTTAAATGATGAGGATGGTGATTTAATATGTGATGAAGATGATTTTGAGGCTCAAATGATTGATTGTGATGATGAAAATGAGTGGTGTTTTGAGATTAGTACTCAGCAGGCATTTTATTTTTTAAGTTTGGATAATATGTATATTAACTTCGATAATATTAGCTCTGCAGATTATATAGGTGCATTTTATAATGGTCAATGTGTAGGATGGGTAAAGGCTGATAATGTTGATGATAATGGAGTTTTGACTCTTCCTGTAATGGGTGATGATGGTTCGCTACCAGGTTATTTATTGAGTGGTGAAGTTCCTATAATTAGAATTTATGATAATTCAGAAAATTTAGAATATTGTGCTGAAGTATCTGGAGATGGACTTCCAGGATTCCAAAATTTTGGAACATTCCCATTATTAGATCTTGATATAATTGGACAAGAAGTTTCGGAAGGTGGTTGTCAATCTGTAGTTAACTATTCAGTAGAGCTTCATAGTGGGGCAAACCTAGTTAGTTTCTGGGCATTACCAGGTGATATTTCAGTTGCAAATGTAATGTCTTCACTTGGAACTAATGCTACAGGTGTTATTGGTGAAGGTGTTGCCGCAAGTCAAATTGCTCCAGGTACTTGGGTAGGAAGTTTATCTAATATTTCAGCTACAAGTGGTTACTGGGTCAAGGTAGATAATGCAGGTGTAATTGAATTAACCGAAGCTACTCCAACGGATCCATCTACAGTTTATGATCTTCATAGTGGTGCCAATTTAATTTCATTTCCATTTGAAGGTTCAATTGGAATATCTGCTGGTATTCCTGATGATGTTGAGGGTGAATTTACAGGTATTATTGGTGAGGGTGTTGCTGCAAGTCAGATTGCTCCAGGTAACTGGGTTGGAAGTTTATCATCTTGGTCAGGTACAAAAGGATATTGGGCTAAAGTAAATAATGCTGTGATGTTTTCTTTTAATGCACCAGGTTCAATGAGGATGGATTCATTTTTAGAGGAATCTC
>CAYTPF010000246.1:0-2657 GCA_964439775.1 uncultured bacterium
TCTCCTATTCTTTGAAAACCAAACATAGAATAATATATAAAGAAAGGAATCATATGAGTATCTAGTGTACTATGAGCAGTCCCTGCAGCAATAAATGATGACATAGCCCCAGCTTCTGTAATTCCTTCTTCTAATATTTGTCCTTTAATATCTTCTTTATAGTATAAATATTGATCAGAATCAACAGGATCATATTTCTGCCCTTGATGTGAGTATATGCCATATGTTCGAAATAAAGGGTCTATACCAAAAGTTCTAGCTTCATCAGGAATAATAGGTACTATCCTTTTACCTATTTCTTTATCTTTGAGTAACGCTGCCAACATTTTTACAAAGGCCATTGTTGTTGAGAATTCTCTATTATCACTTCCTTCCAATTGATCTTGAAATATATCTAGTTTAGGAAAATTAATAGTTTTTGATGTTATATTTCTAGAAGGTATAAAACCACCTAATTTTTTTCTTTGATCTATTAAATATTCAATTTCAGCATTATTTTTTGGAGGGCAATAAAAAGGAGCTTCAATACACTCCTCATCAGTTAACGGAATATCAAATCTTGATCTGAAATTTATTAATTCTTTTTCATTTAACTCTTTTTGTTGATGTGTTATGTTTCTACCTTCACCAGATTCTCCTAGGCCATATCCTTTGATTGTATGAGCTAAAATAACTGTTGGTTGTCCAGTATGGTTAACGGCTTCATAATAGGCTGAATAAATTTTTTCAGGATCATGACCTCCTAGGTTTAAATTATTTAACTTATCATCAGATATATTTTCTACAATTGATAAAAGTTCTGGGTATTTACCCCAAAATTTTTCACGAATATAATCACCACCTTCAACAATATATTTTAATGCTTCACCATCAAGTAGTTCATTCATTCGTTTTATCAATTGTCCATCAGAATCTTGTTTTATTATTGGGTCCCAGTCACTCCCCCAAATAACTTTAATAACATTCCAACCAGCACCTCTAAAGGCACCTTCTAATTCTTGAATCACTTTTGAATTACCTCTTACAGGACCATCTAGTCTTTGAAGATTGCAATTAACTACAAAAATTAAATTATCAAGTTTTTCTCTTGAAGCAAGAGTCAATGCTCCTAGAGATTCTGGTTCATCCATTTCTCCATCACCAAGGAAAGCCCATACTTTTTTATTTGTTGTTTTTGCTATTTGTCGATCTTCAATATACCTTAAAAATCTAGCTTGATAGATTGCTTGAATAGCAGCTAAGCCCATTGATACAGTTGCAAATTGCCAATAATCAGGCATAAGCCAAGGGTGAGGGTAAGAAGATAACCCTCCATCAACTTCCAATTCTCTTCTAAAATTATGTAAATGTTTTTCATTAAAACGACCTTCTAAAAATGATCTAGCATATATACCAGGCGAAGCGTGACCTTGAAAATAAATCAAGTCTTCACCTTCTGGATGGTTTTTACCTTTGAAAAAATGATTAAAACCAACTTCAAGCAATGTTGCGGATGAGGCATAGGATGATATATGACCACCAATACCATGGAAATCTCTATTTGCCTGTACGACCATAGCCATAGCATTCCAACGAATCAATGATTTGATTCGACGTTCAATTTTTCGGTTACCTGGATATTTTTGTTGTTGCTCTAATGGGATGGTATTAACATAATCAGTATATGGGGAATATGGCATTCTAACTCCATTCCTCCTAGAAAATGCAATTAATTTTTCTAATAAAAAATGAGCTCTTTCAATGCCTTCTGTTTCAATAATCGCTTGGATCGATTCAAGCCATTCTTGAGTTTCCTGTTGATTTATATCGTTATTATTAATGTTCATAAGATTTATGTAAAATTAGAAGAGTCTAAGACTAGTTAATTTAAATTATTTTGTTAAAAAAAAATCATAATTTTTTTTGATAAAATGGGACCATTCGTTTGGAATTTGACTTTCTTCGTAGATTGCTTCAACTGGACATTCTGGTTCGCATGCACCGCAATCAATGCATTCATCAGGATCGATATATAATTGTAAACCATCTAATTCTTTTCCATTTTTTTTCATCTCAACAGCACCATCACCGCAGTCATTAGTTTTAAAAGGCCCATGAATACAATCTACTGGGCAATATTGTACGCAAGCAGTATCACATACTCCAACACATGGTTCAGCAATTATATATGGCATGATTATAAGCCTTTTATATTAAATAAAAACATATAATAATTTAATTATCTTGAATGATAAAAATTAAAGTAAAAATAATGAAAAAATATTTAATTTTTATTTATTAGTATATGTAGATTTTTAATATGAAAATTGCATTTTTAACATCGGGAGGTATTGCTCCATGTCTATCATCATCCATTGCTTATTTGATTAAAACATATATGGAGATAGGACGAGAATTTGAACTGATTGGCTATTGTCATGGTTATAAGGGTTTATTAAAAGGCGATTCAATTGAATTTAATGATAAAGTAAAAAAGAATCCATTAATTTTAAAAGAATTTGGTGGTACTCCTATAGGAAATAGTCGGGTCAAATTAACAAACTTATCTGATTGTATTGATAAAGGATATATTAAAAAAGGAGAAAATCCTTTAGAAATTGCAGCAAATCAGCTTTTAAAAGATAAAGTTGATATTTTGCATACAATAGGTGGAGATG
>CAYTPF010000247.1:0-2643 GCA_964439775.1 uncultured bacterium
TTCTGCTGGAGCTAATTTAAATTTAATATTAAATGCTGCAGCGAATAAAGATTGGGATTCAATTGATCATCTTACATCAAATATGCAAAAAATATTGCAAGCAGTAAGATTTGCTGATTTTCCGGTTATTGCAGCACCTTTTGGATTAGTTTTGGGCGGTGGGTATGAGGTGGTAGGTGCATGTGATAAAATCGTTACGGCTGCAGAATTATATTGTGGACTTGTTGAGGTTGGCGTTGGTTTAATACCTGGTGCTGGTGGAAATTTAAGATTAATATCGAAGCTTGAAGATGAACAAAAAACATTAATGCCAGGTAACTTTCAAGTTGTAAAACAAGCATTTGAAACAATTGCATTTGCAAAAGTTTCTTTTTCTGCTCATCATGCTAAAAGTCTTGGGTATCTAACTTCTAATGATAAAATAATTGTTAATAAAGATCATATTTTAAGTAAAGCTAAAGATGAAGTCATTGCAATGAGCAAGGATTATAAGGCTCCTAAATATAAAGATAATATTAAATTACCTGGTAAGACAGGACGATTGGCTTTTGAGGGTACAATTAAGGGCTTTGTTAAATCAGGTAAAATTAGTGAACATGACGCATTGATAGGTCGTAAACTTGCATTTGTACTGACTGGTGGTGATAAGGGGGGGCCTATGTCAGGTGTGGATGAGCAATATTTACTAGATACTGAAAGAGAAGTATTCTTAAGTTTATGTGGTGAGGAAAAGTCTCAAGCCAGAATTGCTCATATGCTCAAGACAAGCAAACCGCTTAGAAATTAATTTATAAGACTTATTTTAAAATGTGAGCTATAAATTTGCTCCTTTCAAATAATCTTTGTAACTTATCTGTTGTGAAGAAATATTTTCTATATATTATTTTGTTAACTTATTCATATTCCCAGACTTGTTCACAAGAGGTCGATTGGTGTTTTGATTTATCTACAATGAGTGGGTATTATTTTTTTATAGATATTGATATAAATGATGAAACTATAGAACCTGGCTCAGTAGTTGGAGCTAATGATGGCGTATGGGAATGTCCAAATAACGATTGTGATATAATAGGTGCTTTTTATAATAATATCTGTATTGGGTGGACATATCCATATTATAATAATGGATATACAATCCCTGTTATGATAAATGATGGAAACTTTCCCGATTACTTGGTTTCTGGAGAAGTCCCTGAGTTTAGGTTGTATGATAGATCTACTAGCACTATATATAATACATTGACAAATAATCTCATCCCCCCATGTTATCATAATGGTTTTGAAATTATTCCAAATCTTTATTCTAGTACTAGTTGGCAAGAAAATATTAATTATTTTATAGAATTATATGAGGGGCAAAATTTAATTAGTTTTTATTCATTACCTGATAATGCAACAGTCGAGAATGTAATGCAATCAATTGAAATTAATGCAGTTGGAATTATTGGCGAAGGTGTAGTTGCATCAAATATGGGTAATGGTTACTGGGTTGGTTCTTTAAGTGAAATTAATCGTACAGATGGTTATTGGATAAAAATGAGTGAAGATGATACATTATTTATTAATGGTAAGCCTGAACAAAATCCTCAAATTCCAATCTATAGAGGTAATAATTTAATTTCCTTTCCTTTAAATGATACTGTTTTGATTGCTGATGCAATACCTAATAATATAGAAGATAATTTTACTTCAATTATAGGAGAATCAATTGTAGCTCAAAATGTATATGCTGATAACAACCAATTTGATGAGTTTTGGCTTGGAAGTTTATCACACCTTCAAAGCAAAAAAGGATATTGGGTTCATTATGAAGATCCAAGTATTGATTATAATACACAAGTTACATTTAATTTCGAATCTGAAAATTCTTTTTCAAGAAAAATTGATTATTATGATAGCAGAAATATTAGCTTTGAATATATTCAATCAATTGAGCAGGCTTTTTATTTTATTGAATCAATCCAAGGTATTGAGCTTAATACATCTGATTGGATTTTATCTTTTAATAACGATCAGATAGTAGGAGCAAGAAGATGGAATGGAGAATATACAGATGTACCCGCAATGGGATATTACGATGAATCTACATTTAGTTATTGTAAACCTGGAGATATACCTGAATTTTATTTGTATAATGAGAATTCTAATAATACATTCAAGCTAACTGGTATAGTTGATGAATGGTCTAGTAATGGTATTTTTACGATTAGCTTGTATTATGATGACGAAACATTGCCTAATGATTATATCTTAAAATCACCTTATCCAAATCCATTTAATCCTATTACAAATATAGACTATGCATTGCCATTTGATAGTTTTGTTTCGGTTGCCATTTATGATATGAATGGCAAGATGATTCAAGAACTTTTTAATTCAAATCAATTAGCTGGTTACCATAAGTTAACATGGAATTCAGGAGAGAATGCATCTGGCTTATATCTTGTAAAGTTAACTACTGAAAATTATCAGCAAACTCATAAATTGATGCTAATAAAGTAAAAAATGTGTTTTAACATCTCAGTTAATTCATCTAAGAAAAAAATAGAAGATACCTTTAATGCTCAGTTTGATTTGGGATATGAATTTATACCAAATGATAGTTTTAATGGCTTTACCAATCCTAAAATTCCTGTAATAACT
>CAYTPF010000248.1:0-2618 GCA_964439775.1 uncultured bacterium
CAAGAGGGTTGTTTTTAGATAAAGTTATTTATTAGAAATGAATATATATAGAATCATATTATGTCAAATTATAATATTATCTTTTGTAATTAGTCAAAATGCGTTAAAATTTGATAATAGGAATACAAATGTAACGGAGGCTATATCTAAAGTTTCTAATGCAGTAGTTGGTATAAATATAACACAAATTAAAAATAAAAATAATAACTTATATTTTAATCCTTGGAATAATCTTTTTCAACAGAATAAAAAATATAAAGTTCAAAGTAGTGGTTCGGGAGTTTTAATTAGTGCTGATGGTTACATAGTTACTAACGCACATGTTATAGAAGATTCGTATGAAATTAGTGTAATCCTTATGGGTGGAAATGAATATAAGGCTTCTGTAGTAGGAATTGATTATCCAACAGATATTGCACTATTAAAGATTGATGGACTTGATCTGCAATATGCTGATTTAGGAGATTCAGATAATTTAATTTTAGGTGAATGGGTTATAGCTTTAGGTAATCCATTAGGTTTATTTACAGTTAGTGATAAAGCAACAGCTACAATTGGGATATTAAGTGGAATGAATATGAACTTTGGCTTAAAAGAATCTGGAAGAGTTTATCAAAATATGATACAAACCGATGCTGCTATCAATTCTGGAAATAGTGGTGGGCCTTTAATTAATATTAATGGAAAAGTAATAGGTATAAATACATTTATAATGACAGGTTCTGGTTATTCTTCTGGATCAATTGGTATTGGATTTGCTATTCCTATTAATTTGGTTAAAGAGATAATTAAAGAGTTAAAAACTTTTGGAAAAGTTGAAAGAAATTTTCAAACTGGGATATCTGTTCAGCCTGTTGATAGATTTATTAAACAATATTTACGATTGCCATCAAATAATGGTGTTATAATTACTGATATTGAAATTAATTCTTCAGGATATAATGCTGATCTTAAAATTGGTGATATAATTTTAAGAGTTGAAAATAAAATAGTAAATAATAGAACAGAGATTTTGAGAATTATTAGTGAAAGTTTAAAAAAAACTGGTGATTATATTCAATTGACAATTTGGAGGGATGGTAAAGAAATGGATATAAAAATATTATTATCAGAGGGTAATTAAGGAGAATATATGATTAAAAGATATAACACTCCTGCGATGCAGCAGTTGTGGTCAGATCAAAATAAATATCAAACCTGGTTAAAAGTAGAGTTAGCAGTATCAGAAGTTTTATGTGATATGGGTTTAGTGCCTGAAAAGTCTTTAGAAGTAATTAAAGAAAAAGCTGATTTTTCTATAGATAGAATTTTAGAAATTGAAAAAGAAACTAGGCATGATGTTATTGCATTTTTAACTAATCTTGCTGAGAATATTGGACCGGATTCACGTTTTATCCATATGGGGATGACATCATCAGATTTATTAGATACTTCATTGGCCTTATTATGTCAGGATGCTGCAATAATTATAAAAAAGAAAATTCAGAATTTTCATGAAGTTTTGAGAAAAAGTGCAATAAAATATAAAGATACACTACAAATTGGGAGGTCACATGGAGTGCATGCTGAATTAATTACATTTGGATATAAAATAGCTTTATGGAGTGAAGAATTTTCTAGGCATCTTAATCGGTGGGATGAGATCATTAAATCTATATCTACTGGTAAAATTTCTGGAGCTGTCGGTACATATCAACATTTAGACCCTATAGTAGAAGCTAAAGCATGTAAAAAATTAGGAATTAATTCAGCTACTATATCTAGTCAAGTGGTACAGCGTGATCATCATGCAGAATTTTTAAATGCTATAGCTTTAGTTGGGGCTTCATTAGAAAAAATTGCAATAGAAATTAGACATCTTCAAAGAACTGAAGTATTAGAGGCTGAAGAGCCATTTAAAAAAGGTCAAAAAGGTTCCTCAGCAATGCCTCATAAAAGAAACCCAATAGTAACTGAAAGAATAACGGGGATGGCAAGGTTATTAAGAGCAAATGCAATGGTTGGGCTAGAAAATATTGCCTTATGGCATGAAAGAGATATATCGCATTCTTCTGTTGAAAGAATAATAATTCCAGATTCTACAACTTTATTAGATTATATGTTAGATAAAATGATTTATTTAATTGATAATTTACTTGTGTATCCAAAAAACATGCTTAAAAATATTAATAAGTCAGGTGGATTAATTTTTAGTCAAGAAGTCTTATTGTTATTGATTAATAAAGGCATGACAAGAGAGAATGCGTATGCTCTTGTTCAAAAAAATGCAATGGAAGTCTGGGAGAATGATTTAGATTTTAAAAATATATTACTTAAAGATAAAAGTATACTTAAGTATCTTTCTGAAAATGAAATTGATGAATTATTTGATATGAATAAAATAAAAAAGAATATTCATACAGTATTTGAAAAATTAAATTTAAAATAAGGAGATTAGTTATTAATACAAAAATTCAAGATCAGTTAAAATATACATTAGATAATTATAAGGTAAATTCTAATATTAAACATTATAAAGGCAAAGTTAGAAATAATTTTATTATTGATGATAAAATTATCATGGTAACATCTGATAGGGTATCAGCATTTGATCATGTTCTTGGAACCATTCCATTTAA
>CAYTPF010000249.1:0-2599 GCA_964439775.1 uncultured bacterium
ACTGAAGAGTTTACTGTCTATGGTTTTGATGTTACTGATTATGTATGTGTAACAGTATCTTACTGTGATGATACGAATGGTGCATGTTCTGATGGTGTAGGTCCGGTTTGTGCTTATGCTGGTGACGACTCAAGTACTGAATGCGCTGATGGTAGTGGCGGTCCTGATATTGTATTAGGTGATGTTAACTTTGATACTGAAATTAATGTATTAGATATCGTTATTATAGTTAACCACATATTAGGTACAGACTTATTATCAGGTGATGCTGCTTTAGCTGCTGATTATAACGAAGATGGTGAAGTTAATGTATTAGACATTGTTCAAATGGTTAATGTTATATTAGGAGCTGGAAGAGTTGATGCTACATCAGATAATAATGTTGAATTAGTTATGAATACAGATTACTTGTATATTGATCAAGCTGGTGTTGCTGGTTTGCAATTAGAAGTATCTGGTAATTTCTCTAATATCTCAAGTAAAGCATATGATTTATATTATAATGATGGTACAGTATTGGTAATATCTTTAGATGGTAAAGATATTGCTGGTAAAGTATTTGATTTTGATGGTGATATGATAATAAATGATATGATTGTTTCTAATTGGAATGGTAGTGAAGTTGCAGCAACTGTAGTTGTTGAGCCTGGTGCATTTAACTTGCATCCAGCTTATCCAAATCCATTTAATCCAGTAACAAACATTGCTTATGATGTTACAAATAGTGCATTGGTTAATATTTCAGTATATGATGTACTAGGAAGAAATATGGAAACTCTAGTAAACGAAGTGAAGCCAGCGGGTGCTTATAGCATTAATTGGAATGCTGCAAGTTATTCAAGTGGTGTTTACTATGTTAAAATGGTTTCTGGTGAATCTAGTCAAATGCAAAAAGTTGTATTGATGAAGTAATAGATTTACTAATCTGTTTTATAAAGAGCCTCTTAATTATTAAGGGGCTCTTTTTTTTGTGTTTATAATTGATGTAAATTTTAATATGAAAAGTAAATTGATATTATTTTATTCTACTTTGTTTTGTATCGCTTTTTCAAATCCTGTTAATTTTAATCTATCTTTAGTTTCTAATACGATGTATCAAAATGATAATAATGATTTTGGTATTTCTGATGTATGGGGTTATACAGATGAAACTGGTATAGAATATGCAATTTTTGGATATCGCTATGGAACCATTATACTAGATGTATCATCTGATCCATCTGCTCCTATGGAAAAAATGAATTTAATTGGACCATCAAATAATGATTATTACTACCATAGAGATTACAAAGTTTATAATGATTTTTTATACATTGTAAATGAAATGACAGGAAGTGATGTAGGTATGCAAGTTGTAGATTTATCTCCCTTACCATATAATGATCCATTGTATGTAACTACCTATCAAAATATTAATCAGTCTCACAATTTATGGATTGATCCTAGTGGTTATGCATTTGTTGAGCATGTAAATGGAGATAATATTCATATAGTTGATTTGTCAAATCCATCTGAACCAACTTATGAGAATTCATTTGGTAATTTAGGTAATGGATGTCATGATATCTATACTCAAAATAATATAGCATATGTATCTGAGGGTTGGAATAATAGGTTTTCAATATATGATATAAGTAATTTGAATAATATTAATCTTATAACCTCTATTTATCCTCAAGCAGGAGGTTATGCACATAATGCATGGGTAACTGATGATAGTCAATTTTTAGTAACTACAGAAGAAACAGTAGGTAAGACAGTTAAAATTTGGGATATATCTAACTTTAATAATATTGAATTGATGGGTGAGTATCTTGGCGAAAATCAATTGGCACATAATGTTCATATTAAAGATAATTTAGTATATATTTCTCATTATACGACAGGAATAAAAATTATTGATATATATAATCCTAATGATCCTGTTGAGGTAGCTGCATATGATACTTATTTAGATAATGATGCGCCAACATTTCATGGGTGTTGGGGAGTTTATCCTTATGCTGAAAATAATTATATATATGCTACAGATATGCAATATGGTTTGTTTGTTTTTGATTTTGATGTGGTTGGTGCAGGGTGGTTAAGTATTGATGTTGAATCTAGTGCTAATTCTAATGCTTATTTGCAGGCTCACTTAAATAATAAGATTTTTATGATAGAAGAAAATAATTTTTATTTTGGTTTTCCATCAGGATTACAAGTTTTTGATTACATAGTAGATGGACAATTAGTTGAAACTATAGAATTTAATATAGTAGAACATGAAATTTCATATTATAACTATATGCCACCAGTAGATTATCAGCTAGGTGATGTTAATAATGATGGTAGTATTAGTATTTTAGATATAATCATCATTGTTAATGGTATAATGGGTGAGGAGTTGGAATATTTAGAGTTTTTATCTGCTGATTTGAATGAGGATGGTATATTGAATGTATTGGATGTTATTAGTATTGTAAATATAATTTTGAATAATTAAATGAGTAAGATTAATAAGATTAAGATTGCGGAGTATTTAGAGCGTGAATTAGAGCTCTCAAAGTTGATTAAAGTTAATTCTATTGAAAGCATTAGTAGTAGAGAAGTTATTGCT
>CAYTPF010000250.1:0-2594 GCA_964439775.1 uncultured bacterium
CAGGGGAAAAATGGTGTTAATCAAATTACATTCTTTGATACAACAGATTTTTCAATAAAAATTGCTGCTGAAATAAAAAATCTAGATTTAAATTCTTTTTTTACTTCTAAAGAAAAGAATAAAATGGATAGATTTACTATGCTAGCTATAATAGCAGCTGATCAAGCCATAGAAGAATCTTTATTAAAAAATAATTCAAAAATTAATAAGGAAAAAGTAGGAGTAATAATAGGATCAGGAATTGGAGGGATAAATACTCTATCTGAACAACATTTAAGATTAATGAAATCTCCAAAACGTGTTAGTCCGTTTTTCATTCCATCATTAATATCTGATATTGCAGCAGGACATGTATCTATAAAATATGGTTTTAAAGGTCCTAATTATGGTTTAGTTTCTGCATGTGCAACTGCTACACATGCAATAGGAGATGCATTTAGGATGATTCAATATGGTGATGCTGACGTTATAGTTTCAGGGGGTTCTGAAGCATCGGTACACCCATTAGCGGTTTCTGGCTTTGCCAATATGAAGGCTTTATCTAAAAATCCTGATTTTAAATCCGCCAGTAGGCCATTTGATCTTAATAGAGATGGTTTTGTACTTGGAGAAGGTGCAGGAATTTTGGTTTTAGAGGAGTATAATCATGCTCTTAAACGTAATGCTAATATTTTATGTGAGATCGTAGGATATGCAGCAACTGCCGATGCTTATCATTTAACTTCCCCTGCTCCCAATGGTGAAGGTGCTGCACGATCAATGCAATTAGCAATAAATGATGCTAATATTTCATCTAATCAAATTGATTATATAAATGCACATGGGACATCTACTCCATACAATGATAAATATGAAACTGCAGCAATTAAAACAGTATTTGAAAATCATATTAATAACTTAAATATATCTTCTACTAAATCCATGACAGGCCATTTATTAGGAGCAGCTGGTGCTATTGAAGGTATAAGCTGTATACTTTCTATTATCAATAGCTATATTCCTCCAACAATTAATTATCAAACAAAAGATCCTGAATGTGATTTAAATTATACTCCAAATAATGCAATATCAAAAGAAGTTAATTATGCTATGACAAATACATTTGGATTTGGTGGGCATAATTCTACATTAATATTTAAAAAGTAACTCTGTGATAAGATTTTTATTTAATTTTTTAAATTCTAATAATAATAATTGGTATAAAATAATTGAAAAAAAAATTAGTTATAATTTTAAAAATAAAAATCTCTTAAAAATTGCTATAACCCATAAATCTGTGAGTTCTAATCCAAGTGAGAATTATGAACGATTAGAATTAATTGGAGACTCAGTTATTAATCTAATCATTACTGAATGGTTATCAAAAAAGTATATAAATTGCACTGAGGGTGACCTTACAACCAAAAGAGCTAGTTTAGTTAATACACATTTTTTATCAAAAATATCTAATAAACTAAAATTAGAAGAAAATATTATAATTTCTAAAGGCGTAAATTTGAATAATGATGTTGTATTAAAAAATATTAGTGCTGATATTTTTGAATCCATTACTGGTGCAATTTATCTAGATAGTAATATTCTAAATGCTAAAAATTTTATTTTAAAAACACTAATTGAAAATTATAATTTATCAAATAAAAATGATAACTATAAAGGTTTGTTAATTGAGTACTGTCATAAAGAATATCAAAAACCGCCTGTTTTTAAAATAATATCATCTGAGGGTCCTGATCATGATAAACTATTTAAAGTTAAAGCTTACTTAAAAAATATTTTTGAATATCAAGGTTTAGGAAAAAGTATAAAAGATGCCGAACAAAATGCTGCTAAACAAGCCCTTGTTTTTTTTAAGAAATTATAAAACTAAATATCCTTTTTTATATATTGGATCCTATCTCTTAACTTTGCAGCAACTTCATAATCTTCATCTTCGATTGCCCTTGTTAATGCTTCATTAAGGTTGTTTAAAACATTCTTTCCAGTTTTTATTGATTTAGTTTTTACTAAATTTTCATCACTATCTTCAATAAATAAACTATCTGATTTTAAATTTTGAATTAAGCTATCACTTATATATATTTTTGATGATAAACGCAAGGCTATTGCAATTGCATCACTTGGCCTAGAATCAATTTTGGTAATATTATTATTTGGATATGAAATAACTATTTGTGAAAACAAGGTCCCATTTTTTTGATTTTTTATTATTATTTTGTCTATTCTTGCATCAAATTGTTTTAAGATATTGCATATTAGATCATGAGTCATTGGCCTCGGTAAATTAATACCTTCTAAAGCTAATGCTATGGATTGTGCTTCCATAGTACCAACTATTACAGGGAATTCTTGTTTGCTATTAACTTCCACAAGCATAACTTTATATGCTTTAGATGGTGGATAATACGAAATTTTTGTAACTTCTACAGATTTCATCTATTTTAACATTTTCTTTAATTTTGAAATTGTATTTACTGGTGATGGATCAACATTATTTTTTATAGCTAAATAAAAAGTTATCCAATCAGTTAAAATTATTAATTTTAAAAACCTTTCAATAAATATACTACCATTTGTTTTAAGTACATAATTTTTTA
>CAYTPF010000251.1:0-2589 GCA_964439775.1 uncultured bacterium
AACAATCCTGAAATTGTAATTGATTCAAAAGGTGAGTGGTTTGAGTTATATAATAATGAAGAAAACCCAATATCATTAAGAGATTGGAAAATCACTGATGGACATACTACACCAGAGGATGAATTTTTTATAGATGAAGATCTTATTATACCACCAAAAGGTTATATAGTTTTAGGAAACAATGCTGATTTTTCTACTAATGGTGGTATTAATATTGATTATGAATATTCAAATATTGATTTTTCATTGTTCAATGGTCCAGATGAAATATTATTGCAATCACAAAAAACTGGTGGAAGATGGACTATTAGAGATAGTGTTTCCTGGGCTGATAATGATTATAATCAAAGTGGTTTTTCTCAGTCATTAATAAATGCTGAAAATTTTCAAGAGTATTGTTCTCTTAATAATGAAGATATTATTTACAATTCTAAGTATGATTGTGATCAAGCTTGTCAAAATTCTAATAATTGTAATCAGAATGAAGGAGCCTGGGTAACGTTATCAAAATATAATGATTTAGAAGATAGCTGGACAATCGCTTCTAGAATAAATGGAAATGGTATTTGGGATGAAAATGAATTATTCTATGATTGTGATACATTGGTAGTAAATAATGCAGATGTTGTAATATGTGAAAATGATAATAGTTGGAATGAAATATATGGTAATGATCAATATGATTTTGGTGAACCATTTTTTGATGAAATAGAAAATGGAGATAAGAATTCAAATGGAAAACCCAATTTTGATTCTGAATTAATCTTTACGGATTATTTTTGTATAGGTTCAGGTGATTGTAATACCTATTATCTTGAGGAGGAATGTCCTGATTATTGTGATTGGTCGATTGTTGAAGATGAGCTGAATTTCCCTAATGTTATGGTCTCGAATACGGCTATTTCAAGCTTTTCCATTGCAAATGACGGTTATGGTGAGCTAATTGTAAATAACATACAATTAAACTCGGATTATTATAATACTGATAAAATATTCAATTTAGAATCTTGTGCATTAGAAAATGACGAAGATATTTGTGGTTCATTTGAAACTATGGAAGATTGTATCATTGAAAATAGTTGTTATTGGGAGGATATGAGTGAAATCTATGATGACACAAACAATAATGGTATGTGGGATGACCATGAATTATGCGAAGATGTAAATAATAATGGGTTATGTGATCAATTGGGTGCTTGTAATTATAATTGTAATCAATCAGAGCATTACTTAGATCAAAATCAATCATTAATTATGGAAATTAGTTTTAATCCAAAAGAGGTTAAATCATATGTTGGTCTATTGATTATTCAAACTAATGATTTTGAGAATCAATTTATAGAAATTCCAATATATGGTCAAGGAATCGGTATGAGTTCTTTGGTCCAAACAGATGATACTTTGTATTTTAATATTACAGATATTGATAATTGTATTGGATGCTCTGCTAATCTAAATATTGAGAATATTGGAGTAGAAACATTAGAAATTGAAGAGCTAGGTTTATTTTATGGAAATTTATTTTCAGAATCAGTTGATTATATAATTATAGAACCTAATAATAGTGAAAATATAAATGTAGATTTTAGTTTTCCAATTAATATTATCGAAGGTGATAATACCTTTGAAAAAGTTTTAGATTGTGTTCCATTTCAGAATGAATATGTATGTGAAGGAGAAGGAGATTATGATTTTAATGGTAATGGAATATATGATGAAGCTGATTTAAATTGGAATAGTCTTAAAGGTCCAGAATTTTATGATGATAATGTTTGGGATCCCGGAGATGTTTTTTTAGATTGTGGTTTAGATAATACTTGTAATCAAGATGAAGATGGTTATGATTCTAATATTAATATAGATCCAAATAATGATGATTATCATCCTGATACTAATCCTAATGGTACTGAAAATAATGGATTATGGGATTGTGTAGGTGATAATTGTTTGCAAGGATCATATTACGATAAATTATTTATATATAGCAATGAACCAGGTAACATATCTGAGGTTACATTAATTGCATCCATTGATCCAACACAGTCATTTGATTTAAATAATGATAATAAATCAGATATTTTAGATATAATACAAATTGTTGATGTTGCTTTAGGTTTTAGTCAATCAGATATTGGTGATTTTAATTATGATGGTCTAATTAATGTAATAGATATTAGTATCTTGATTGAATTTATTCTTGTGAATTAGGTATAGCAACAAGATTTATATCTAGTTCAATTTCATCTAAAATAGCCCTGTCTCCTAATTCTTCAAAAAACTTCCCTGATCCATATTTTATATCCCATAATGTTCTATCAAATGATAACTTTATATTTGAATGGTATGAATTGGTATTTTTATTTATTAAGCCATTGAAATTAATTATGTTTGTAATCCCTTTAATTGTTAGCTCTGCATTAAAATAATATTCATTATTTGATTTTTTTTCACTAGATAATATTTTGATTTTTGATAATGGATATTTGGGTACATCAAAAAAATCTTCATTTTTTAAATGATTTACAAGACCTTGATTAGGACCTTCTTTTTTTATATCAGTACAAACTAAAGAATTCATATCAACTATCA
>CAYTPF010000252.1:0-2570 GCA_964439775.1 uncultured bacterium
CTAATGTATTTAAAATATCAAAATCACTCTTTGATGGTATCCATTTGAAAAAACCTAAATGCAAACTAGAGGTACTTTCTTTTGAATTCTCAAAGATTTGATATTTTTTTGGAATCAATCTTCCTGAGTTATTATGAATCTCTAAATTCAAAGCTGAATTTTTTGCTAATTTATACGCAAATCCCACACCAAATGCTCTAATATTAAAATTTGTCTTTTTACTATCAGATGAAGTAGATAAAAACTCAGTACCTGTATACAAATTATTATTTGTAAAATAATTCATATTTTCAATTATAAGTAACTCATAATCAAATGCAATAGAA
Organism: uncultured bacterium; assembly: GCA_964439775.1. Lineage (GTDB taxonomy): Bacteria > Fidelibacterota > Marinisomatia > SCGC-AAA003-L08. The sequence continues at coordinate 327 of CAYTPF010000252.1, forward strand.
GAACTAATTTGCAATTTATCAAGATCATACAAACTATTAATTTTAAATGAATTTGCTCTGAAGAGTAATCTTGACTCATAGGTATCAAGATAGATATTACTATAACTAAATTCATTAAAATCCGTAACAACAATATTATTAACAATCAATGTATCTCTTTTTAATAAGCTACCAAAACCAATATCCCAATCGATACCAAATGACAAATTATTTTCAAATTCAAAAGAATAAGAAATTCTTAAATCTGTTATCCCTCCTTTACCATAATAAATCAGATCAGTTTGAATGATTTCTCCATTAAACAATATATTCTCATCATCTAGCCCTCTATCATTAATATGATAATTAACTCTAGTACTTGGTGTCAATGAAAATGCTATAGCCTTTCTCTTGCCTACAGGAAATTGAAAATGAATATAATTTAATGATTGAACACTTTGAGATGGAAAATTTTCAAACTTATTCGTTGAAAAAGAAAACGAAGATCCTAATTGTGATAATCTTGTTCTCCAAAAAGTTGCGCTTGATCCAGTAGAAACACCATTAGTTTGGCCAGAGAAGTACCAAGAACCACCCATTCCTAACATCGCAGGATCCTGCATAGATCTACTCTCACCCAATCCAAAATAATTGTTGGTATTTCCTAAAACAATTGATACATTAAAAATAATCACTAATATTATTTTTATCATTTTGTATACATAACCTCTATTTTAGCTGGATTCTGATCTATATTTTTAAAATAAAAATAATCAAAATTTTCACCCAATCCATCTGTTGACAACATCAATCCATTATATTGATATTCATTTGAAACTAGCTTTTGAATATATCTTTTAATATTAAACTGTATTGAATCTGGAGCAGATAAATAACTGTAATAATAAGGATAATCTAGAATATATTGATTATCTAGAGAATCTATATAATCTTCACCAACATATTCATCGACTATCCTATTTAAATACAATTTAAAATAATCATTGTCATTACTAATTAAGGTATCGGGATACAATGTCAATAAAGCATTAGAAATAATGGCATTTGGATTCTCATCAATAAATACTCTCAAATCAGGAAAATCTATAATAGCAGAATAACTTTCACTATAATTAACATATATAGAATCATTCAATTCTTTTTTATTTTGCTGATAAACAGAAAGATCCTCTATCACTTTTAAAGAATTCACATAATTAACATTAGTTGAATTTTCATTCCAGACCGTATCAGCTTTAAAATATCTTTGATGATTTAATTTAAATTGTATAGCTGCTAATTCTTTAGCTGTATTCATAGAACAGGTAAGAACTAAATTACCATTATCATCTTTTTTTATTCTAGATATCCACAATTTTGCATCAAAATCACCAGTAGTATCAGGCTGAAAAAATGTAGTATCTAAATTGTTTACATTATAATTAATAGAATAATCATTCAATCCAACCGAATATAACAACGGAAAACTTCCATAATATGGCTCTAACTTATTCTCAATTTGATCAATACCCCAATCAAACCATACCTCACCACTATCTCTTTCAGATATAGAAAATAAACTATCATTATTTTGATCATACCAATCAATAAAATTATTGCCCTCCCATTTATCACCTAAATCATATATTCCATTATTTTCTGTCCCATAAATATTATTATCTACACTGTAGTTATCACCATTCAAATCAACACCATCAATAAAATCATTATTTATATTTTCTAAACATCCATCATTACCATCCTCATAGGGGTCACAACACCTATCAATTCCACAATCATTCCAATCGTCATTATTTGGATCTTTATTATAGTTATCATGATAGATATTATCGATTTCCAGTGAATCTGGAAGACCATCTATTCCATAATCATAATAAGTTTCACCAATATCATATACACCATTCGCTTCAGTACCTATATTATAACCTTCTTCCTCAAAACTCCATAAACTATCAATTCCAGTATCATAAAACCATTCACCCAAATCCCATAAGTTATTTTTTTCTGTTCCATTTGGGTTATTTATTGGATCATAATTATCATAAAGATAATTAACTCCTTCTAAAGAATCTGGAATACCATCAATACCATAATCCAAAAAAATTTCTCCCAAATCACAAATATTATTATTTTCCGTTCCAACAGGATTCAAATCTTCATCATAATTATCTCCATTAGGATCTGGATTATTTAAGTCTAAACTATCTTGTATTCCATTAGCACCATAATCTAAAAAAGGCTCTC
>CAYTPF010000253.1:0-2569 GCA_964439775.1 uncultured bacterium
AAACCATATCCAGCAAATGCAGAAATTTATGGAAATCTATATAATTATTGGGTCCCAAATGATAGTAGGGGTATATGTCCAGATGATTTCCATATACCAACTGAAGAAGAATTTTATGAATTAGAAATATCTTTAGGTATGAGTGAAAGTGTTGTAACTAATAATGGAAATAGAGGTACAAATGAAGGGAGTAAAGCAGCGGGTAAAGCAGAATTATGGGGAAATGGTGCTTTAAAAAATGATAGTGAATTCGGAACATCTGGATTAAATATTGTGCCTAGTGGAGCCAAATGGACCACAGGATCCTATACTGGATTAGGTTCGTCAAGTTGGATGCGGTTTAAAGGTGGTAATTGGGAGAGAGATTTTCATAAACATACAACTCAGATATATAAAGGCACAAATCCGCCACAATTTGGCTTTGCCACTCGTTGTGTGGCAGATGCAAATACATATATAGCATCTAATGATAATTGCGATTTAAATGATAACAATCCCAATGTCTGTAGTGATATAGATGGTGATAGCTGTGATGATTGTACTTCTGGGACATATAATGTAGAAGATGATGGCTGGGATTATGATGGTGATGGTCTTTGTGATGCAGGTGACTCAGATGATGATAACGATGGTGCCAATGATGATGTTGATTCCGATGATAACAATGCTAATGTATGTTCAGATATAGATGGTGACAGTTGTGATGATTGTTCCTCAGGGTTAAGTGATATTTCTAATGATGGTCAAGATACAGATGTAGATGGATTATGTGATGATGGTGATATATGCCCATTAGATATAGAAAACGATGCGGATGGTGATGGTGTCTGCGAGAGTGATGAGGTTGTTGGCTGTCAAGATGCTAGTGGATGTAATTATAATTCTTCAGCTACAGATGCAGGTGACTGTACCTATGTAGATGGAGTTTGTGAGACCTGTTCTGGTGAAGCAGATGGTTCAGGTACAGTAGTTGATAATGATAGTGATGATGATACTGTTTGTGATGCTGATGAGGTTGTTGGCTGTCAAGATGCGAGTGGATGTAACTATAATTCTTCAGCTACAGATGCAGGTGACTGTACCTATGTAGATGGAGTTTGTGAGACCTGTTCTGGTGAAACAGATGGTTCAGGTACAGTAGTCGATAATGATAGTGATGATGATACTGTTTGTGATGCTGATGAGGTAGTCGGTTGTCAAGATGCTTCAGCTTGTAATTACAATCCAGATGCAACTGATGATGATGGAAGTTGTGAAGTAGAAGATCTTTGTGGTGAATGTGGAGGTGATAATTCCTCCTGCTTAGTTATAACTGATATAGATGGTAATCAATATGGTACAGTAGAAATAGGTGAACAATTATGGATGAAACAGAATTTAAAAGTAGCCCATTATAATGATGGTAGCGATATCCCCACAGGGTATAGTGAATCAGATTGGATAAATCTATCTACTGGAGCATATGCAGTTTTAGATGATAATGAAAGCAATGCTGAAAAATATGGATATTTATATAATTGGTATGCAGTAGATGATAGTAAAGGGATATGTCCGGATGGTTGGCATGTACCTTCTGATGCAGAATATGATGAATTAGTAAATTTCTTGGGTGGTTCAGGAGTAGCTGGTGGTAAGATGAAAGAAACAGGTTTTGAAAATTGGGCAAGTCCAAATGTAGGTGCAACTAATGAAAGTGGTTTTACAGCTAGACCAGGGGGTTATAGACGACATAATAATGGGACTTATGTACAGTTTAGCACTAGAGCATATTTTTTTACTTCTTCTAGTTACAATGAATCTAGATCTTGGATTGCGAGAGTTGATTATAATAATGATAACATTTTTCGTGGTAATGAGGAGAAAGAGCGCGGTATGTCTATTCGTTGTGTAGAGGGTATTTATGGATGCACAGATGCTACTGCCTGTAACTTTAATGATTTAGCAACTGATGATGATGGTAGCTGTAATGTACCAACATCCTGCGATACCTGCAATGATGATGGAACAGTAAACTCTGAGGGTGCACTAGATGGTATTTGTGAGAGTTGCGTAGATGGAACTATTGTAGATAATGATAGTGATGATGACGCAGTTTGTGATGCTAATGAGGTGGTTGGATGTCAGGATTCAGATGCTTGTAACTATCACGTCTTAGCCACGGATGCTGGCGATTGTATCTACACTGATGGTATTTGTGAGACATGCGAAGATGGAACTATTGTAGATAATGATTTAGATGATGATAGTGTTTGTGATGCTGATGAGGTGGTAGGATGTCAAGATGCTACGGCCTGTAACTATGACGCCTTAGCCACGGATGCTGGTGATTGTATCTACACTGATGGTATTTGTGAGAGTTGCGAAGATGGAACTATTGTAGATAATGACTCTGATGATGACACTGTTTGTGATGCTGATGAGGTGGTAGGATGTCAGGATAATACGGCCTGTAACTATGACGCTTTAGCTACGGATGCTGGTGATTGTATCTACACTGATGGTGTTTGCGAGACATGCGAAGATGGAACTATCGTCGATAATGATAGTGATGATGATAGTGTTTGTGATG
>CAYTPF010000254.1:0-2552 GCA_964439775.1 uncultured bacterium
AAATAAAAATACTCAAGGTATTGCAATTGTTAGCGGAGCAAACTCGGGTACACATTTAGCAGAAATGGCAGTAGAATTATCGCCTGGAGAAGAAAGACCAATTAGTGCTACTGAAATAGCTAATAGATGGCGTGATTTAACTGGTTCCATACCTGGCGTAGATGAATTAACATTTCAAACTGATTTGTTTTCAGCTGGAGACCCAATCAATATTCAATTATCAACTTCAAACTTAGATGATTTAATTGGTATAAGTAATGAACTCCAAAATAGATTGAAACAATATCCTGGGGTATTTGATATAAAAGATTCATTTAAATATGGTAAAGATGAAATAAAATTACAATTGAGACCTGAAGCTAAATTTTTAGGTATTTCAATTAGTGATATAGCCATGCAAGTAAGACAAGCATTTTATGGACTTGAAGTACAAAGTTTTCAAAGAGGTCGAGATGAGATAAAAGTATTCTTACGATACCCACAAGCAGACCGAGTATCTTTAAAAAATTTAGAGATGCTATCTATTAGAACTTTGAATAATAATGAGATTCCACTTAAACAGTTAGTTGATATGAATATTTCTAAAGGTTTTTCAATTATAAATAGAGTAGATAGAAAACAATCTGTAAATGTAACAGCAAAGGTTGATATAAGTAAAATTACAGCAAATGAAATTTTATCTAAACTAGATAAAACTGATTTACCATTGTTACTTAAAAAATATCCATCTGTACAATTTTCATTTCAGGGTGAGCAGAGAGAACAAAATGATAGTTTAGATTCATTGTTTAAAAACTTTATTTTTGCAATGATTATAGTTTATACTTTATTGGCGATTCCATTTAGATCATATTTACAACCATTAATTATTATGGGTGCTATCCCATTTGGTCTAACTGGTGCTGTGATTGGTCATATTATAATGGGCCAAAATTTAACTATTCTTTCTTTAATAGGTATTGTTGCATTAGCAGGTGTAGTAGTTAATGATTCTCTTGTATTAGTTGATTTTATCAATAGATATAGAGATGAAGGGAACTCTTTATTTGACGCTGTATTAGAGGCTGGACCAAGACGTTTTAGACCTATATTACTTACATCATTAACTACGTTCTTTGGTCTATTCCCATTATTAATGGAAAAAAGTCTTCAAGCTAAATTTTTAATACCCATGGCTATATCATTAGCATTTGGCGTACTTTTTGCAACTATAATTACTTTGATTATAGTTCCAACTTCATATTTTATTCTTGAAGATTTAAAAATACAGATTAAAAATAAAATAAAAAAAGAAGTTGTTTAGATAAATAATATTTAGGAATATTTAAGTAAGTTAAAAAAATAATGTAAGGAGAGTAGATGAAAGTAGCATTATTAGGTGGGACAGGGTTTGTTGGCTCATATATAATAAAAGAATTAGTAAGTAAAGGATGTACTCCAAAAGTATTAGTAAGGCCTGGATCAGAAAAAAAGTTAGTTCATTCTGATGTTTGTGAAATTATTAGTGGAGATATTGAAAATAAAAATAGTATAAATGAATTATTAACTAATGTAGATGCTGTCATATATAATATTGGTATAATTAGAGAATTTAAAAGCAAGGGTATCACTTATGAAAAAATGCATTATAAGGGAGCTAAAATTGCTATAGACATTGCAAAAAAAAATAATGTTAATAGATTTATATTAATGAGCGCAAATGGTGCAAGGCTAAATGGAACAGGCTATCAAATAACAAAATTTTTAGCAGAAAAGTATTTAAAAGGATCAGGCTTACATTGGACTATTTTTCAGCCCTCGTTAATTTTTGGAGATTCTGAAGGTAAAATGGAATTTTGTTCTCAATTAAAAAGAGATATGCTTAGTCTACCATTTCCAGCTCCATTATTTTTTAATGGTATCCTACCGTTTAAAGCAGGAAATTTTTCAATGTCACCAATTCATGTTGAGGATGTAGCAAAATGCTTTGTTGATTCTTTAACAAATGATGAAAGCTTATTTAAAACATATACACTAGGAGGTGAGCAAGATTATAATTGGCGTCAAATAATTAAGATTATTAGCAGTGCTTATGGTAAAAATAAACTTGCAATTCCTGCACCAGTGCTACCTATAAAGTTATTAGCAATGTTTTTAGATGGTTTTGCTTGGTTTCCAATTTCAAAGGATCAGCTAACAATGCTTTTAGAAGGTAATACTTGTAAGTCAAATGATGCATTTAAAACTTTTAATTTTAAGCCTATATCATTTTCAAAAGAGAATTTAAAATATCTTATAAAGTAATGAGTTACTCTAGACCAAGGATTGTTTTAAGTAAGTGTATTGAGTTTGATGCCTGTAGATATGATGGACAAATGATAAATAATAAATATGTAAAATTGATGAAAAATCACATTGATTTTTTAACTGTATGTCCTGAGGTTGAAATAGGTATGGGAATCCCAAGAGATACAATACATTTAGTAGATAATAAAGGCAAGGCTATGTTAATTCAATCAGCAACTAATAAAGATTATGCTCCAAATATGATTGATTTTTCAAATGAATATTTA
>CAYTPF010000255.1:0-2526 GCA_964439775.1 uncultured bacterium
ATATCTTAGAAGAACTTTTTCAAGGTGCGTCTCATATTACGACTCCATTCAATGGTGACAAATTTGATCATCATCCTATTCTAAAAAATGTAACTCCAAATTGTAACTTTTCAGATACAGGTACCTCAGGATACAAATTCTTCCTCTCTCCTGAGCATATAATTGATCCATCAAGTACACGAGAAACTTTAATGGATCAAAATGAATGGACTTACAGTATCATGGCCAAAGAGCTTATAAATGAAAATAAATATGAAAGCCCATCTGATCCATTATCTACGAATATAAGTAATGCAAAAAATTACATCTATATTGATATTACTACAGAGCACAATGGATCTAATGGAGAGCTACATATTGGAATTAATCTATACGATGATTGTAATACATATTTTAATGATTATAATAATTCAGAATTATATTTTAGTCTTTTAAATGGCAGTGGTAGAACTTCAATTGAGTTACCAGAAAATTTTAATCCTGATCATATAAAAAACTTTTATTTTTATTTTGAATCAAATTCAAACTTTGAGTTCAATATAAGTCAATTTAATAGAGTTTTTTATCTAAATGATAATTATGAAATAATAGATATTAATTCTGAAAATTTTTATTCTATCAATTTATCAAATAATAATCCAGAAATTTTTATAGATATAAATTCTAATGATGATATGATTGATTGTCTTGGAATTCCAAATGGTGAAGCTTTTTGTGATGATTGTAATATTTGCAGTGGTGGAGAATCTGATCACATCCCTAATAGTGATATAGATGAATGTGGAATATGCTTTGGAAATAATGAAGACCTAGATTGTAATAATATATGTTTTGGTGATTCTTATTTTGATGAGTGTGGAATATGTGATAATAATGAAGGAAATGATAATGATAGTTGCTCAGGCTGTATAGACCCAAATGCATTAAACTATGAACCAGATGCATTAGTTGATGATGGCTCATGTATATATGATAACATTGATAACACAATAATTATTCCAGATGATTATCCATCAATACAGCAAGCTATTCAGTATGCTGATGAAGGCGATACCTTGATAGTTATGCCTGGACAGTACACAGAGAGCATTAACTTCTTAGGTAAAAATATAGTTTTATCATCTCAAAGAATTAATAATTCATATCCATATATTGAGCAAACCGAGCTCATTGCTAATGACTCATCAACAGTTGTTGTATTTGAAAATAATGAATCACCCGAATGTAAGATTATAGGACTAACCATCAAAAATGGATATGGAAGAGGTATTTTGTTTCAAGATTTTGTTAGTATTGTACCTGATCAAAATGCATTTCAAGATGTACTTGTCAATGATATAAGGGCTGGAGGTATATCAGTGATCAATGCTAGTCCTACAATTGAGAATGTTATTATTAAGGATAATATTGCTAGAAATGTAGCAGGTGGCCTAGGACTTGTCAATTCGAATTCAGTTATTGATAATGTTACTATATATAATAATTCCATTCCAGATGGAGATGCAGTTGGAGGAGGTGGAATTGCTATTAATGGAGGGAATCCAATTCTTTTAAACTCTGAAATTTCTTTTAATTCTGTGGGTATGAACGAATTTAATTTAGCTGGTGGAGGTGGGATTCTACTTGGGTTTTCATTTGATGATAACAATCAAATTGAATTTGAAATTGAAAATACAATCTTACATAATAACTATGGATTTATTGGTGGGGCAATCTGTGTTTTATCTGGACAAATTGTTTCAAACAAGCTAACTATATACTCCAATACATCTTATATTGGATCAGCCATAAGTTTAGGGGAGCCTTTTGGTCTTGTTGTTAGCGACATCTATCTATCTATGAATAACTCAACATTAACAAAAAATAATGGTGAAAATGCTATAACCCTTGGCGATTATTCTGTAATGGATATTTCAAACTCAATTCTATGGAATCTAGGTTCACCAGAGATTCAATTATTACCAAATAACTCTTTAATGAATGCTAATATTATATATTCAAACATTGAAGAAATTGATGGCTTTGAAAATAATATGAATATTAGCTCTGACCCTTTATTTGTAGATGCAATGAACAATAACTTTCAGTTGCAGGAAGGATCACCATGCATAGATGCAGGAACATCTGACATTGACAATGATGGAAATGAAGATGTTTTTGATTACTATGGCTCTGCTCCTGATATTGGTGCATATGAATTTTATACTGATTTAGAAGGTGATATCAATAATGACGGTGATATTAATATCCAAGATGTAATATTAATCGTATCATTCATATTAGATGAAATCATGCCTACAGATGAGGAAATAACTAAATCAGACCTAAACAATGATCAATCCATTGATATCTATGATATTATAATATTAATTAATATTATTTTATAAAAAAAAGCCTCTTTTAAAGAGGCTTTTTAATTCATTTATAGAAATAATTTTAAGTTCTTTGTAAAATAATATTTACAATTTGAACAACATCTAAGATATCAACAGTACCATCAGCATTTAAATCTGCAGAATCATTATA
>CAYTPF010000256.1:0-2514 GCA_964439775.1 uncultured bacterium
GTAAAGGTGACTATCTTGGTGAAACAGTTCAAGTTATACCTCATATCACGAGTGAAATTAAAAAAAGAATTAAATCAGTTAATCCTAATAGGAAATATGATATTATAATATCAGAAGTAGGTGGTACGGTAGGTGATATTGAGAGTCAACCTTTTGTTGAATCAATTAGACAATTACGTCTAGATATAGGTCGTGAAAATAGTTTAATAATTCATACAACCTTATTGCCCTATATCTATGCTAGCGGTGAAATGAAAACAAAACCAACTCAACATAGTGTAATGAGATTAAGAGAAGTTGGGCTAGATCCTGATATAATTGTATGTAGAACTGAAAATAATCATCATTTAACATCAAAATTGAAAAAGAAAATTGGTCTTTTTTGTAATGTTGATTCTGACATGGTTTTTGAATCACCTGATGTTGATACTATATATGAAATCCCACTTGTTTTGCATAAGCAAAAATTTGATTTCTCAGTATCAAAAAAACTAAACTTAGATTATAATAATAATCATAAGGATATTAGCTATTTAGAAAATTTTATCGATAAATATAAAAACCCTAAATATGATATAAATATTGCAATCTGTGGTAAGTACAATAGTCTACAAGATTCTTACAAGAGCATATTAGAAGCTTTTGTTCATGCAGGCATTGATAATGATGCAAGTGTCAAAGTACATTGGATTGATACTGAAAAATTAAATCAACAAAATTCAGTAAAAACTTTTAAAAATATTGATGGTATTTTAATACCTGGTGGTTTTGGAGATAGAGGGATCGAAGGCAAAATTTTATCTTCTAAATATGCTAGAGAAAATTTAATACCTTTTTTTGGTATCTGCCTTGGATTACAGTGTGCTATAATAGATATAGCACGTCATTGTTGTAATTTAAACAATGCAAATAGTTCAGAATTTAATTCTAAAACAAAATTTCCTGTTGTTGATTTAATGACTGGACAAAAAAATGTTAAGCATAAGGGTGCATCAATGCGATTAGGTTCTTATAATTGTAAACTTAAAAATAACACCTTAGTTAAAAGTGCATATCAAAAAACTACAATTAATGAAAGACATCGTCATAGATATGAAGTAAATAATAAATATATTCCAATTTTAGAAAAAAACGGTTTAATTATAAGTGGTAAAAATCCAAAACTAAATCTGGTTGAAATTGTTGAATATAAAAAACACCCTTGGTTTGTAGCAGCCCAGTTTCATCCTGAACTTAAAAGTAGAATTCTACAAACACACCCATTGTTTCGTGGTTTTATTAAATCAGCTATAGAATATAAAAATGCTAAATCATAGTGCAATAAAAAATATTAAATTAATTATTACTGATGTTGATGGTGTATTAACAAATGGCAAAATATACATTGATAATAATAATAATAAATCAAAAGGTTTTAATGTAAATGATGGAGCAGCTGTTGCTTTAGCAAAATGTGCAAATATTCCAATTGCATTTTTATCAGGAAGATACTCTGAGTCGACATCTATAAGAGCACGTGAATTAAAGATTAAATATTGTTTCCAAGGACAATTAGATAAAATAAATGGATTTAAAGAAATTATAGAAAACTATAATGTTAACCCTAAGGAAGTATGCTATATAGGTGATGGATTAATTGATATACCACCAATGGCAATCTCAGGATTCTCAATTGCTGTTTCAAATGCACATAGTCTAGTTAAAGAAAAATCTGATCACACTACTTATCTTGCAGGTGGACAAGGCGTCTTACTTGAAATAATTGAGTTAATACTGAAAAGTCAAAATAGATTAGATACAATTTATTCTAAAATGTTTAAAGAAAATTATGATTTTGACAAAAAATAATAAAATCTTCTTACCATTTTTTTTTTTAATATTATCTTGTACTAATTCAACCAATAATAATTCAAACTACAAATTTGAATCTATTCCTGATAATTTTATAACAAACCCAACAATTACTATATCTAAAAAAAATATCATTTCATTAAAAACAGCTGCGGATTTTTTAATAAAAAATGAATCAGAAAATACCCGATTAAAAGGGAATGTTATTGCTGATTTTTTCAATGATCTAGGAGAACATACTTCAGTATTAAATGCTGATTCTGCAATCATTAATGAAACAGACAATAGTTTCAGTGCATATGGGAATGTTCAAATTCTTTCTGATAGTGGTTTTGTACTTACTACAAAAAAAATATATTGGGATAGAAATTATAATAAAGTTATATCAGAAGATTCAGTTAGATTTACAACTGAAAAAAATGATACATTATACGGTATAGGATTTGAATCAGATATTGATTTATCAAATTGGAAAATATTAAAACCAACTGGTGTAACATATAGAATTAATTAAATGGATCACTACAAAACATTAAAATCTAATAATATTATAAAGACTTATAATAAACGCGATGTAGTCCAAGGTGTTACTTTAGAAGTTAATAGAGGAGAAGTAGTTGGCCTTTTAGGACCTAATGGAGCTGGGAAGACAACAACTTTTTA
>CAYTPF010000257.1:0-2511 GCA_964439775.1 uncultured bacterium
GATCCATATCAATAAGAAGGGTTGGAATTTCAGCAACAGCAAAGTAAGCTGATAGATTTACAGATGTTGTTGTTTTCCCTACGCCACCTTTTTGATTTGCAATGGCTATGACTTTAGTATCAAATAATTTCATTTTATTAGGTTGGAAATTAATTGTTTTTTTTATGGCTTTGCAATAACTTGGTTAAATTGATTTATTTTTTTAAAAAAAACAAATCAATTGTTGGTTATCCAAATAATATCAATTTAAATTGAATTGTATATTTAATGCATTAACGTTCAATTTTAATAATAAGTAATAATTTATGTTCAAGAATATAAGCTCAAGATGGTTTTTAATTTTAGTTTTGCTATTATTTGTATCATATAAGTTGTGGCCTAGCTATCAATTTTATTCTTTATCTCCTGAGCAAAAAGAAAAATCAAAAAACAATAGCCCATTAGAATTTAAAGAATTATCAAAAAATTCAATTAATTTAGGCCTTGATCTACAGGGTGGAATGCATGTTGTTTTAGAAGCGGATGTTCCAAACTTAGTTAAAAAGTTAGCTAGCAATAAGAGCCCTGAATTATTGAATGCTATAAAAGAATCTGAAATTAGATCTATAGAAAATAGAACAGATTTCTTTGATGAATTTAATAATATCGCTGATCAAGACTCATTGCCATTAAAAAGATTATATTCTTCATTAATTTCATCTTCTAGAAATACAGATGTTATTGATGAACTAAGAAATCAAACAGAAAATTCGCTAAATAGTGTTTTAGAAATAATCAGAAATCGAATAGATCAATTCGGAGTTTCTGAACCTAATATTCAAAAATCAGGCAATAGAAGAATCATTGTTGAGTTGGCTGGTGTAAAAGATCCTGAAAGAGCACGAAAACTTATTCAAAGTACAGCTTTGTTAGAATTTAGTATTGTTAAAGAAATGGAACAGCAACAATCACTTTTTACATCAATAGATGAATTGTTGATAGAAAAAAATATAATAATAAAAAATGATTTTGTTGATGAAGATAAAGCTGAAATAGATACAACTAGCGATGACATCTTTGATGGATTGTTTGATTCGGAGCAATTGTTAGAAAATGAGTTAGACAATTTTAATCCACTATCTACATCTGAAGAATTACTTAAAGATAGGCCATTTTCTGGGTATTTAAAAGCTTTTCCAGGAGGAATTGGTGTTTTAGAATCTGAATTTAATATTGTTAAGTCAATTCTTGAATTAGAAGAAGTTCAATCCATTATTCCAAAAGATGGAGAAATCTTATGGGGAAGTAAGAGTCTTTATGCATTTTTAGATGATGGTAACAATATTGGTTATAGAAATTTATATTATGTGAATAGTATCCCTGAGTTAACTGGAGGTGTCATTCAAGAAGCTAATGCTAATTATGGTTCGGCTGGTACAGATGCTTCGGGTTTGCCAATCGTTAATTTAACGATGAATTCGATGGGAGCAAAAAAATGGGGTATATCGACTGGAGCAAATATTGGGAGAAGTGTAGCAATTATATTGGATGGAAACGTATTTTTAGCTCCAGTAATTAGAGATAAGATCCCAAATGGGCAAACTCAAATCACTGGTCTGGATAATGTAGATGAAGCAAAAGATATTGCAAATGTTTTAAGAGCTGGTGCATTACCTACTCCTGTTAAAATCATCGAAGAAAGAACAGTTGGTCCATCATTGGGTAAGGATTCCATTGAATCAGGTACCCAAGCAATGCTATTAGGTTTTCTATTTATAATTGTATTTATGTTTTTATATTATAAAGGTTCTGGTTTATTGGCAAATATTGCTTTAATGATAAATATACTTGTTGTACTTGCAGTATTATCAAGTTTGGGTGCTACATTAACATTGCCTGGAATTGCTGGTTTAATTTTAACTATTGGAATGACTGTTGATGCAAATGTGATTATTTTTGAAAGAATTAGAGAAGAGTTGGATAATGGAAAAACTGTAAAAGGTGCAATTCGTGGTGGATATGAAAGAGCTTTTACTACAATTTTAGATGCAAATATAACAACGTTGATTGCTGCTGGCGTTTTATTAGGTATAGGTTCAGGACCAATTAAAGGATTTGCAATAACATTGAGTATAGGTATTTTAAGTTCTATGTTTTCAGCAATTTTTATTACAAGAACAATATATATGTCTTTGATTAATAATAAAACAGTTAAATCATTAAGTATATAATTATGAGATTATTTAATAAAACAAAATTTAATTTTTTAAACAAAACAAAGTTTACTACTGTAATATCTTGTTTATTAATAATATTAGGGGTAGTTAGTCTCACTTCAAAAGGTGGACCTAGATTATCCATTGATTTCACAGGTGGAACTATTATTCAATTGAAATTTGATGATTCTATGGAAATCAGTGATTTAAGGGATAAGTTAAAAAATAGTTCATTACCGGTATCTCAAATATTAGAATTTGGTAATGATACTGAATATATTTTATTAAGTCCGTCAAAATTAATATATATACCATT
>CAYTPF010000258.1:0-2511 GCA_964439775.1 uncultured bacterium
CTGAGCCAAAACCTCCACATACAGTTCCCTCTTCTATTGTTATTAATTTATTATTTTTTTTAGATATTTCATCTAATAATTTCCCATCCAAAGGCTTAATAAATCTACAATTTATCAGAGTTATATTTATACCTTCGTTTTTTAATCTATTAATAGCAATATTTGCATTCTCTACCATAGAACCAACAGCTAATACAGCTATATTTTCACCATCATTAATTCTTTCCCATTGACCTATTTCGATCAGGTTTGGCGAAAAATTATCATCATATTGAATCGAACTACCTTTAGGATATCTAATTGAAAATGGTGCCTTAGATTCTATACCTGTTTTCATTAGATTATGCAATTCTTTTCCATCTTTAGGCGCTGTAATAATTATATTAGGTAATGTTCTTAAAAATGCTATATCATACAAACCATGATGTGTAGGACCATCTGGTCCAACGACACCTGCCCTATCCATACATAGAATTATTGGTAAATTTTGCAATAAACAATCATGAAAAATTTGATCATATGCTCTTTGCATAAATGTTGAATATATTGCAACTATTGGTAATATTCCACCTGCAGATAGGCCTGCTGCATATGTAACAGCATGCTCTTCAGCTATCCCAACATCAATATATCTATCTGGATATAGTTTTGTAAAATCATCCATTCCAGTTCCAATTTCCATAGCAGCTGTCACGCAATTAAAATCATAATCTTTCGCCAACGATAATAGTGACTTTCCAAATACTTTTGAGTATGTTGGTATAGTTTTCTTTGTACTACTTTTGGGTGACATACTATAATATTTTATTGAATTTTTTTCCGCATCTGGACAACCTTTCCCTTTTTTAGTATGCACATGTACCAGAACTGGATTTTTCATTTTTTTAACACTATTAAAAACATCAACCATATCTTTAATATTTGTTCCATCAACAGGTCCAATATATCTTAAGCCAAGCTCTTCAAATAAAATTCCTGGTGTAAGTAAACCTTTAATTCCTTCTTCAGTTTTTCGAAGTAATTTTCGTATTATATTGTTTTCAGAATCTGATAGTTTCCCTGACAAGTTCCATATATCATTTCTTATTCGGTTATATGTAGGATTAGTAACAACCTTAGTTAAATATCGTGATAAAGCACCTACGCTATCAGATATTGACATGGAATTGTCATTTAATACGACTGTTAATTGTGTTCTATGAAACCCTAAATTGTTTAAGCCTTCAAATGCCATGCCACCTGTAGCTGCACCATCACCAATAATTGCTACAATACTATTATTTTCATTTTTTTTATCTCTAGCATGAGCTAATCCTAGTGCAGCTGATATAGATGTACTTGCATGTCCTGCACCAAAAATATCATGCTCACTTTCATCTCTTTTAAGAAAACCACTAATACCGTCCTTTGTTCTTAAATTTACAAATTGGTCTCTTCTGCCTGTTATAATTTTATGTGCATAGGCTTGATGACCAACATCCCATACTAATTTATCATCTGGAGAATTATAGACATAATGCAATGCTAATGTTAAATCAACAACACCTAAAGGTGATGAATAATGACCACCAAGTTTTTGAACAACATTTTTAATATGCTCAGCTATATCAATAGATAATTCGTTTAAATCATCAAAAGATTTGTTTTTAAGATCACTAGGAGAATTTATATAAGGTAGAATTTTATTTTTTTTCATAAATCATATTTATAAAATATTCATGGATCAATAGATCATCAGTTAATTCTGGATGAAATGTGGCTCCTAAAATACTTTTATATTTTATTAAAATAGGTTTTTTGTTTAAGCTAGATAAAACTTTAATTTTTTTATCATTTATTTTATTAATTTTAGGGGCTCTAATAAAAATACCATTAAAATATTTTTTTTTAAAATTATTAAGTTGAATTTTTTTATTGAATGAGTTTATTTGACTCCCCCATGCATTTCTTTGTATTTCTAAATCTAATATATTTAATGGTTTTACATGGTTATCTTTTATATTAGAAAGCATAATTAATCCTGCACATGTTCCAAAAATATATTTTTGTCTTCCATATTCGTAAAGTGAATCATAAAGGTTGTTTTTATTTATTATTTTAGATAGTGTAGTTGATTCACCTCCTGGGATAATAAGCCCATCACATTTATTTAAATCATCACTATATTTTACATATTGATTAGATACTTTTAAAGTATCTAACATTTGTTTATGCTTTAAAAAAGCTCCTTGCAATGCTAATATGCCAATATTTAACAACTACTACCATCCTCTATTTTGCAACATTTGTTCATCGGGAATTTCAGACAAATCCAACCCTTTCATAGCATCTTTTAATCCAGTAGAAACCTTAGCCAACTTTGATGCATCTTCATAATATGTTGTTGCCTCAACAATTGATTTTGCTCTATTTTCAGGATCCTCTGATTTAAATATACCAGAACCAACAAAAACAGACTCCGCACCTAATTGCATCATTAGAGCAGCATCTGCTGGAGTAGCTATTCCTCCT